>NZ_LGYY01000129.1:0-3155 GCF_001308045.1 Shewanella sp. Sh95 | reverse complement strand
GAAATGGACCATGCCAATCCACAATTGGAGCCTTTGTTTATCTCAGTTAGCGATTTATTTTGAAGGACGTTTAGATAGCGTGCTGGAAATTTAAAAATTAGCCTGACACAGAATTTTGAACGCCCTCTTTTTTGAGGTTATTACCCTCTCCTACATGTCCGGCACCAACTCTGATGACTAATCCCATTTGACATATTTCTAAAGCCAAAAAGTTCTTCAATTTCGTTAAACCCCCTTGCTTGGACGCCACACTTAGGACAAGTATGAAGCACTGTAGCTATATGATTAAGAATCTTGTTTCCATCAACCAACGGAGATATCATTTTTGATGGAATTAAGTTAACCCCCAAAATTTTTCTTATTTCAGAAACAGGAACTGGGGGTTCAATAATTTGAAAGTTAGATAGTTCTTGGTATGTATATTCTTGCATTGTTGAAGGTTTACCCGACGTTTTCCCATAAGCAATTACCCCCTTGCTTTCTGTGTACATAAAAACCATGCGTTGAGCATTAATATTTTTGATAAATCCCCGCCAAGACTCATCTTTCGAAGCAATTATTTGCTTAGTAAGCATAATGTTTTCATCAGCAAGTGTTTCACTTTTACTTAGATTAAAAAGATAAAAAGGGCTATCTAAAAAGGAATTATCTTGGTCTGCTTGTATGCTTGCCTTAACTACTTTCACACCCTCTTCTAGCAAAAAAGCCAATACTTTTTGCTTACTCATGCCCATCTGTCTCATAAGTTCTTCGACAAAATCATGTTGCTCATTTGTGATTCTGACCGTCGTGCTAACTAGAGGCTTTGGTGTCTGGTTTACATTTGATTTCGACATTACCGTGATAACCCTCCCTGAATGATAAACAAAGTTCGATAAATCAAGCCACCCATTTTAAATCAACAACATAATGCACTTTCAGTTTGCCTACAACTTGTAAAAGTTAACATTGTTAAAAAAGAACCATCAAAAGTTATAGGGACAGCATCTGAGGCAATAAATTGCGCTAATCCCTTAAAAAATCGGGCATTTCAGACGAGATAAATCATCCCAGTTCTTAGGGGATACTCAGCAAGGGTTACTTTCGAAGTTATATAAGTCGTTGTCAGTTGCAGCGCAAGTGCTGGCAGCTTGCCGCAAAGTGCCGTCGTCGCTTTTCGAGATGTTCGCAGTAATCGCTCAGTTCTTGCAGCGTGCCCACTGGCCCGTGAAATAGTTTGCCAAACTCGGTTGTCAGCTTGAGCCAATTGTCATGGGGGATATTTAATCTGTTCAGTATCTTGGCGCTACTTTCACTGATGCTTCCACGTTTATCATTGCGAATGATTCGGCCGGTATCATCCACCAATTGAAGGTAATCGGTTAAGGCAAACGCAATGCCATTGGGTTGGTTGTCGCACTCGTTGCCAATAAAAGGCAGGAGATTGCTCGGCTGCTCACCTTTTAATGCGGCCCGAATACGTAGTTGAATACTGGTATGGTCGGATTGTTCAGGTGTATCAGCGAGTTGTGCTCTAATCGGATTTAAATCAACGTAAGTCATGCAGGCTAATACTGCGGCTTCATCGAGTAATGCTTGGGATTTAAACCGACCTTCCCAGAAACGACCTGTGCAGTTATCTTCTTGATTTGCTTGCCTTGCAATCGGTTCATTTAAGCAGCGCATAAACCATGAAATATCACACAAACGGCTGCGATAAAGAGCGATTGAATGCTTTAATCTGTTCACCTCATGCGCTTCAACCAACTCACCTTTAGCGAATTTGTGCGTTAATTCATCGCCTTTAAACAACTTATGCCATTGCTCAAGCACTTCGCGGTCAGTCCAACGATTGGCACTGTCGATATCCACCCGCAGCACCAAATGCAGATGATTCGACATCACCGCAAACGCTGCCACATCAATAGCAAAAACCGCTTCAAGTTCAAATAATAATGACTCCACCCAAGCACGGCGATGGTCATAGTTTTTACCCGAGTAACTATCATCGCCACATAAAAAAGCCCGCCGAACAACGCGGCTACAGCAATGGTAATAGGGAGTGTCTTCAAGACTTATCTGAGTTCTACGAGGGCGCGGCATACAAACCTCCTTGTTTAATGCTTAACCAAAGCATAGTCGGAGGTTTACTACCGCGCTATTAAGGCTGGGTGTCCACTTTTATTACTTGACTCACTATGGGACAGAAGCAATTGATCTTTATATCTATTTATGGAGTATTGTCATTGTTTCCCCAGTGACTCGCCGTGAATATATCCCTATAGGCTCGACGGCGACATCCATGTCGCCAACGGTCACTGGTGCCCCAATGCCAATTTTAACTACCCATTTTGCAATATGTACGTAAAAAGCTAAGGGACAATAGCACGTTAGTTTTTTAGTCTAATCAGTTGGTTCCGGATTAAGATTTCAATGGATTAACGCCGCACTCTGAGGCAACTTTGTTGCACAGCGGAAAAGTTGTCCGGCTGCAACGAATTGTTATACCTAATTTCTATTTACAACCTGCAAAGCGTCAGGCCATGTGGTGTTCTCCACGATATAATCTCTAATTAAAACCCTATTTGATGCAATAATTCCCGGCCAGCGCTGATTCCAAGAGTTATAAGCGTGCCATGAATAACCTATGTAAAGCTCTTTACGCATAGAGTTCATAGATCTGAGAGTAGCGTCTAAGAACACCTTTTCTATTGATGTTCCTCTGATCTCCAATATGCTCGCAATATATATTAACCATCGCGCCATATGTTCATACTGCTCCCACGCATTATACCCATTCGTCAAATCCGTTTTGAATTCAATAATTTGACCAAGTGCTTTAACCACTTTTTTATCATTTATACTTACGCCGACAGCCGCAATCGAAGATACGATTTCGTAAAATGCATTTTCAATACTTAAAAAACCTTTCGTGAATTGATGATTATTAAAAACCACTTTTTTAATATTTGCTACTGATGATTCTGCACACTTTTCTGCATTCGGGATTTCCGAATTTAGCTTTTTAAAAAAATCATGGCACTCTGTTCTGAAGAATCCCCTGATGATTTACAAATAAATCATCAAATTAGGGTGGAAGCGCATCTTGTTGCATGATCAAATGGTTTCGCTAAAAACTACACTTGGACAACAAGATGCGCGAAGCCAATATCCTA
>NZ_LGYY01000164.1:0-3216 GCF_001308045.1 Shewanella sp. Sh95 | reverse complement strand
GGAGGTACTCAGGCGGCCTGATTATCAAATCACGGAGAAAGAATTGCTGGCGGCCTGGGTATTATTCGCCAATCAGTTGCTCAAATATGGCTATGCTATGGCTGATTTATGAGGGGATCCTTCAGCACCCAGCATGTAAGTAAAGTTGCCGCACAGGATATGAGTTATATTATTGATGCAAAAGAAAGATATTGATACAGCACTCAAACAAATTATCGTAAAGGCGGAAAAGGATTCTAAGGTCATTGCGCGCATTGATTCATCTGCGCATGAACTTGAAATAGCAATTTCAGATACGATAAGGGGATTACAATTTAGTGATATAACCTCTCAAAGTTTGTCACACACCAATCAAGCATTACATCATTTAAAAGAATCGCTCAAACAAGTCACAGCTATGTCTTATGAGGAGTTTGGAATTACCGGTGAAGACGTGACTGAAAAAATGAGTCGGCACCGAAATGAAAAACATAATCCCGTATCAAGGAATGAAATAACGAGTGGCGAAATCGAACTCTTTTAAATGGATATTATATTATGTCAAACATTCAGACCATTATCTTGCCAGAGCGATTTGACTTTTATTACCACAAAAATTTTACACGAGACTATCAACAAATCTTAACTCTTAAGGACGTTAATCATATTATTTTGGATTTTAGCCGAGTGTTATATCTTGATAGTTCAGCGTTAGGCATGATGGTACTGCTATATCGAAAAGCTCAAGAAAAGGGAATGTCGACATCAGTAAAAGGAGCTCATGGTCAAGCTGAGGAGATATTAACCATCGCCAACATGCAGAAAATTTATATCATCGAGTAACCTAGCTATGTCAGAGCACTCAGCAATTAATCACTTTGTATTGGTTGTCGATAATGATGCTGTTGTGAGTCAGTCTATCAGTGACTTTATTCATAGCAAAGGTTATAACGTGATTATCTGTGATAATCTTGAGGATGCTTTTTTTGAAATATCCATCAACAGAATTGATTTGATTTTAGTGAATTTCTTTCAGTCCGATGGTACAGCGTTGACATTGCTAGAAAATCTTCGTCAATTGAATAAGGAAATTCCAGTTGTCGTTGTAACTGATAGGAAAGAACCTCAGGCATTTTTAGATTGCTTTAAAATGGGGGTATTGGATTTTGTTGTTAAACCTATCAATGTTGAATTGTTTTGGTATAAAGCTGAAATTTTATTAACACGTATCAGATTGCAAGAAAAAGTTAAGCAGCAAAGTGTTGAACTCGAAAAAATGCTCTATGAAAAAGCAAGGGAAGAGCAACTGGCTCGTCATATTTTTGAGCATTTAGTGAATGTTGATAATAGCCAATTTGACTTTATAAAGTCATTTTCTCAAGCAAGTGCGAATTTTAGTGGCGATATTTTGTTAAATAGTGTCTCACCTAACGGTAATTTATTCATTATGCTAGCTGATTCAACAGGTCACGGTCTTAGTGCTGCAATGCCTATCATGCGAGTGGCAAGTACATTTAACGCTATGGTTTATAAGTGCTTTTCACTAGTAACCTTAATCTATGAGCTTAATGAAAAATTATTTTACGAAAATCCAGATGATAGATTTGTTGCCTGCATTCTTCTTGAAGCCGATTTATTTCGTAATAAACTTTATGTTTGGAATGGTGGTATGCCGCCTGTTTTTCTTCACCTCAGACATAATAATCAATCTCAAGATAATAATTCGTGGCTAAATAAAGTGTTTAAGTCAACGAATATGGCGCTTGGAATTTTACCGCCAAATACATTTATTGCAGACATTGTTGAGATTGATTTGCCGCACGAAGGATATGCATGTCTATATAGCGATGGATTAATTGAACAGCCATTATTTGATAACTCTCAGTTTGGTATGGAGCGACTTAATGCTCTGTTTCATGAAAAGTTAGACTCCTTGCCTTATTTTTTTAAAGAAAATTTTGATAATAATTCTCTGGATAATCATATTGTTGATGATATTAGTGTTTGCACTCTTGATTTTCAGCGTCTTCATGACTGGTATCGTTCTCAAGATGTTAGGCATTTATTATCAAATAAGAATGGAGAGTTTGATTGGGATATCAAGATATCAGGACCTATGCTACTAAGTGCGGATTACTTGAGTATGCTCAACCAGTTTTTATCAGCATTTGGTTTTGCGACATATTTTTGTCAAAGAGTATTTACGGTAGTGGCCGAGTTATTTAGTAATGCTATCGACCATGGTGTACTAAAATTAGATTCTAGACTAAAAAATGATCCTGAAGGCTTTGAATTGTACCATAGTATAAGAGATGGCTGCGCAGATAGGCTTACTTCAAATGATTGGGTAAAAGTGAGCATAACGTGGAATGACAGGTATGAACTGTTGATCACTGTGTCTGATAGTGGCAAAGGATTTACTGGTTTTGATAAATCGATTTCAAATTATCCTGAACTTTCTGGACGAGGCTTATCACTGGTGAAAAAATTATGTAAACACTATGAATTAATTTCTCCCGGTAATATCACTAAAGTGGTTATGGAATAGGGCATGAGTAAAAAAATATTAATTGTTGATGATTCTGCTGCCATTCGACAGATGGTTGAAGCCACGCTGAAATCAGCAAACTATCTAGTCACTTTGGCTAAAGATGGCCAAGAGGCTCTCGATTTGTGTAGTAGCCAGCGATTTGATTTTATTTTGACTGACCAAAATATGCCGAGAATGGATGGTTTAACCTTAATTAAATCTTTGCGAGGGATGTCCGCATATATGCGAACCCCAATCATAATGCTAACCACTGAAGCGGGAGAAGATATGAAAGCCCAAGGAAAAGCGGTTGGTGCAACGGGATGGATGGTTAAGCCTTTTGACCCGCAAAAATTATTAGCAATAACCGCCAAAGTGCTGGGTTGAAGGTATCGGGGGCAATATGCTGAAGAATCCCCTGATGATTTACAAATAAATCATCAAATTAGGGTGGAAGCGCATCTTGTTGCATGATCAAATGGTTTCGCTAAAAACTACACTTGGACAACAAGATGCGCGAAGCCAATATCCTACAACATTCTTTACACCAATACTGCCCAGAACTTCACCTAAAACGATTAAACAGCTTGATGCTGGCCTCTAAGGCACTGATTGAATGTAAGACACTGACCTTGACTGAGTTAGGTCGAAATTTACCAACCACGGCCCGAACCAAGCACAACATCAAGCGCATTGATCGTTTGCTC
>NZ_LGYY01000257.1:0-3537 GCF_001308045.1 Shewanella sp. Sh95 | reverse complement strand
GCTTTATCACGGATAAATTATCGACCGAAAAAGTGTTTAGATTTCAAGCAACCAGCGATTGTCTTTAAAGAAATGGTATTGGCTGCTTGATATTGGCGAGTGTCGCACTTCGCAGTTGAATTCGGGTATATTTAAGTAGCAAAGACAAACTGGTGGTCAGTGAGTTTGCCGCCTGGCTATTGCTGCTACCATTGTTGTTTGCTGTAATCGAAGGCGTTACCCTCTCCGGCAGCATGAGTTTTAGTGCACAACCACTGATGGCCCAAATCGCGCGGATTGAATTGTTCGCCGCCCTATTGTTGGGTCATTATTGGTATCGTAGATACTATCCAGAATCCTTATTCGCTCAGGCCGCTAAACAGATACAAATCGGCTGTTATCTTCTTTTACCACTGTTTTTATTACCTAAAGTCATCCGCAGTTATTGGGAGTTTACCGCAGCCGCATTCTGGTTTAGCGGCCTATTCAGCCTTGGACTTGCCTATGTGGTTAGACACAAAGCCCTTGAGATTGAAACTAAAATTCTGACCTGGCTTGCCATACTCACCACAGCGAGCTTATGTCTGATTGAAATCTGGCAAGGGCTTATTGCGCTGCTGATTGGCATGCTTGTTATGGGATTTGTACTCATTCGTTATCGCACTCTCCCCGACAGGTGGCGGCTACTATTAACCCTTCAATGGCAACTGAGTCCCTATTACTTTGCACTGCCGCTGGCTGTACTTGTCTATGGATTAAATCGCACTGATGTGGTGGCTTGGTCGATGACGGCTTTAGCGCTCAGTGGCTACTTTGCACTATTACTCCAAAGAGGGACTAACCATACGGGTGAAAAGACCAGCTTATTCGGTCACATTGCCTGTGAAATCCAAGCCGCAGTGCGCTCAAGCTACAGTCTTGCCTACGGTCTTTGCCTTGGCTTAGCGTTGCTGCCTATCCTGCTGCATTTTGAGATATCGTTGAGAGTAGATTTGAATAATGCGTTACTGATCCTCTGCGAATTTACCGCCTTAGCATTGCTTGCCACGCTGATATTACGCCGCGGCGTTGCTATCCGTTTACATCGACGCTTCTTACCGCTGCAATGGTTGAAATGGGGTTGGCATGGGTTACTTGCGCTCAGCTATCTCACCTGGAGTTATGTATTTGATACCATGATTGCCGCGCCGCTCAGTGCGATTTTATTAGTGGTGCATGGCAGCGTATTAATGTTTATCAGCTTAAAACCCCAACATTCGGACATGATCCGCCTCGCCGCAGGGCTCTTTACCTTAGCCACGCTCAAGGTGTTATTGCTCGATATGGCGTCCTTCGAACTGGTGCAAAAAGTGATCGCCTTTATGTTAATTGGAGTCATTTTACTGAGCGTATCTTACTTCTATCAAAAAGCGCGTAACCGCCTACAACAAGTAAATGAGTAAGAGACGTTTATCCTTCAAACGCAAAAGGCCGCTTCTGCTAGCGGCCTTTTTCAAACACATACGATGATATGACAAACTTTACATCAAAGCTTTTTCCAGCGCCTGCGAAACATCGGCGATAATATCGTCGATATGTTCAATGCCGACGGAAATACGAATGAGATCTTCAGACACCCCAGCTCTAGCAAGTTCATTCGCATCCAGCTGTCTGTGGGTGGTGCTGGCAGGATGACAAGCTAACGATTTCGCATCACCAATGTTCACTAAGCGCAAAACCATCTTCAGGGCATCAATAAACTTACCTCCCGCGATTTTACCTTCCTCCGGCGTTGCCGCTTTAATGCCGAAACTAATGATCCCAGAGGCTTTACCGCCAGAGATCTTTTCACAATTCTCACGGTAAGGACTGCTCGGCAAAGCACCATAATTGACCCAGCTAACGGAAGGATGCAGTATCAAATACTCGGCTAACGCGAGCGCATTAGCACAGTGACGTTCCATACGCAGACTCAGCGTTTCAAGTCCTTGTAACAACAGGAATGCACTGTGGGGTGAAAGTGCCGCCCCCGTATTACGCAGCGGCACCACACGGCAACGTCCGATAAAGGCCGCAGGGCCAAAGGCTTCGGTGTAGACCACGCCGTGGTAGGAAGGATCGGCCTGATTTAGCAAGGAAAAACGTTCTTTATTCGCCACCCAATCGAATTTACCCGAATCGATAATCACACCGCCGATGGTTGTACCATGGCCGCCAATGTATTTGGTGAGGGAATGAATAACGATATCGGCACCATGCTCAAACGGGCGACATAGGACTGGCGTGGCGACAGTGTTATCGACAATTAAAGGCACACCGTGTTTATGGGCAATCTCGGCTAAACGTTTAAGGTCGACAATATTACCGGCGGGGTTACCGATAGACTCACAAAATAACGCCTTGGTTTTGGCATCGATTAAAGCTTCAAGTCCTTCAAAATCATCAAAGGCCGCCATCCGCACTTCGACTCCTTGGCGCGGAAGCGTATGGGCAAACAAATTGTAAGTACCGCCATAGAGCTGGCTGGTGCTGACGATATTATCGCCAACCTGAGTTAGAGCTTGAATCGCATAGGTAATAGCCGCCATGCCAGACGCCACAGCAAGCGCACCG
The DNA here is from genome assembly GCF_001308045.1 of Shewanella sp. Sh95. NCBI lineage: Bacteria > Pseudomonadati > Pseudomonadota > Gammaproteobacteria > Alteromonadales > Shewanellaceae > Shewanella > Shewanella sp. Sh95. The sequence goes on along the minus strand of NZ_LGYY01000257.1, from coordinate 966 downwards.
ATCCCGCCTTCAATGGCGGCAAGACGCTGCTCAAGTACGCTGGTCGTTGGGTTCATAATCCGCGTATAAATATTGCCAGCGACTTTTAAGTCAAATAAATCAGCACCATGCTGGGTATCATCGAAGGTATAGGACGTCGTTTGATAAATAGGTACCGCAGCAGCTTTAGTCGTTGCCTCAGACTCATATCCGTGGTGTAACGCCAGTGATTCAAGTTTCATTTTTGCTTCCTTCCCCTGAAAAATTCCCAACCATTGCGCCTAAGCCAACACAAACATTGGGGGCACTTTGCGAAAATAGACACTAAAACCGCACAAGATTTGTGCACTGCACCCAAGCTACCAGACGGCCATCTAGAAGTCTAAACATTTTTATACATAGTGCTTTAAAATTTAACAGCTACAATTAAAGAACAAGTATTTTGAGTAAAATAAGTTTCACCCATTTATCCGTTATTATATTGTTATTAATATGACAATCATTTTCAGGCTTGCTTTATTTTTTTAGTTGGCCTATGGTATGGACAGTTTATTAGTCATTAATCATTAACTCTGTTAGATGATTAATTTAATCTTAAAATTATATGGAGATGTAGCCCGTGTTAAAAAATGCATTTTCATTACTCAGACTTAAGTCAGCTTGGTTAATGCTGAATACACTTGATTATTTATCCCGCGCGGTACGCCTGTCTCTTAAATTCCCAGTTTAAGCCGAGTGCTACTCGCACTCGGCATCTGATTACCCACATTTCAATTTATTGCTCCTATTTTTATGCTGGGGCTTAGCTGTTATCTAGCTCATATTTGGGGTAGCTATGCTTTATTCTTTTTTTAGTAATCCCCGATTTCAGATAATAAGTGCGACATTCATGGAAAGGTGTAGAAGAGGAAGCCAACTGCTAAAAGTGGTACGCTCTTCTCGCCAAAGAAACAAGCAGTACTACCATGAATTATCAGCAGTTGACCG
>NZ_LGYY01000179.1:0-3936 GCF_001308045.1 Shewanella sp. Sh95 | reverse complement strand
CTTAGCTTTCCACTGGGCGATAGCGTCCTCATCAATCCAGAAGGTAAGTGAGCCACGATTAATTAAGGCTTGATTGTATTGCTTCCAGTTAGTTGTTTTATAGCGAGGTTTTGACACGATTGATGGGTGAGTTGATAGGCTATGCCGATCAGATCACCAGCTATGGTTTTAGTTCAACTGATTTAGGAAACAAAGCCTTTACTGATGATAATGGACTGTGGTTGAAGTATCGGGTTGAAGAGGTTTCTTCTGCTCAGGCCTTAAAAGCGTACCCAGAAAAAGTTATCGATTTCTATAATTTCCGCAAACAGGAAGTGTTGTCAGCACACCCTAATCCAGCACACATTGCCATTGCCGAACTTGAAAAAAAATACCGGGTTAGTGTTGTAACCAGTAATGTGGATAATCTTCACGAACGAGCAGGCTCAACTCAGGTTTATCACGTTCACGGAAGTCTATTTGAGGCTCGGCATTTAGAGAGTGATGTTTCATTTAGCATCGGCGATAGGCTTTATTCGCTCGAGAATAATGAAAGGCCTCACGTCGTTTTATTTGGGGAGCAGGTTCCTAATCTTTATGAAGTAAAAAAACTATTTAAAACAGCATCTAAGGTTTTGATTGTTGGCACTTCCCTTACCGTAAAGCCTGTATGTAATCTTCCAAAATATGCACGCGGAAGAGCAGAAAAAATTCTAGTCTCTAAACATGTCAACAAACGACCTTATGGTTTTGAGTTCATCCCCTTAGATGCAATTATTGCTGTACCGCTGATAGTAAAACGCTGGCTTAATCAACATTAATGGCGACCAACTCGCTCCCCACCTACTTTAGCCAACATTGTTTCCACGATATCACTTGATGACCATTGGAAAGAAATGATGGATTTTTCGATTTTGAAAAATCCATGTGGCATCCCCTTGGAAATACCGTAATCATCCAGCATGGATGCAAAGACCCTATCCAACGCGATTTTTGATTCAAATGGCACATTCTCATCACCATCAACCAAACGCCACTTTTGGTAACTTGCATTTGAATAAGGAGGCTCTTGGCTACACGTACCAATAAAAATATATCCATTCATACTGGCAAGTGTTGGACAGATATCCAGTATCTCTTTGATAACACACGTTACCGATTTCATATCTGGCTCCGATTGGGGGTTCATTGATACTACTTAGAGATACGACATCTAAAGGCTAAAACAATTCTAGAACCATGAATGACATTATATGACTCTGGTCAATATATCATAGCCGTTAGTCATGAATAATAGCGAAATACCCTTCGAGGTTATGGTGTTACATGCAAGAAAATGATCCCGCAAACGAGCGCCGTCGCAAAAGTGCGATTTATAGAAATTTGTTGATGTTGGATAACCTTCCCACTTTCCCAGCTCGTGGTATGACCTTGTTCGAAATTCAGGCCTTACTGAAAAAGGAAGAAATTAAACTATCAATTAGAACTATTCAACGAGATCTAAAAATGCTTTCTGCATGGGCAAACCTAGGTTATAAGGACGATGACTTAGGATATCGACGTTGGTTCCGAGATTTAAAGAAGCGAAATGTGCTCGATATTCTTCCCACCTCAGAAGCATTCATGCTGGTGCTGTCGGAGCAGTTACTTCGGAGAGTATTACCGCTACATCAGAGTGACAAACTTGAAGCATGGTTAAATCAGGCCAATGTAGCACTATCCTCAAAACACCTCTATGCGAACTGGATGAAAAAAGTTCGGGTTGTCTCGGACAATTATCCCATCATCTACGATGAGCAGCACATTGACGAGCAATACCGAAAAATCATCTATGAGAGTGTACTTAATGAGAAAGTCATCTCTATTAGCTATCAGTTGAGTGAGGTGAGTGACATAAAATATTACACTCTTAATCCATTAGGTTTAATTATTAGGGAGCAAAGCCATTACCTTGTAGCCACTAAGGAAGAGTCACCAGAGGTACCTCAGCTATTCCTTTTCCACAAAATAATATCTGTCCAAAAGGAGTATTTGGGTATTACTAAACCCAAATCTTTCACTCTTGATGAGTATTACACCAAAAACCCAACAGGCTGGCTCTTAGAGGACACATTAACCACAGTAGAGCTAAAAGTTAAACATTACGCTCTGGATGTTGTTAAACACAATAAGCTTTCCATAGACCAACAGCTTGAACAGATAGATGAAACATGGTGGAAGGTGACTTTTACTTGTTACCCAACATACGACCTCATCGGTTGGATCCTTAAATTTGGTCAAGATGTCGTGTGTTTATCTCCTACTTCACTAAAACAATTTGTGGTCAAACGATTACGAGCCACTATTGAAAACTACGAGTAAGCATTATGGATAAAATAGTTAAATTAACCACATACATTTCATTGAATAACTTTAAAAATAAAAATCAGACTTTTATCTTTGATTGATTTTATATTTACACTTATTAAATCCGTTCTTAAAAAGGCATTTATGTAGAACGGTAATAACATCATGCATCATTTGCTCTATATAAGGAAAAAATTTTGAATCAACATAATTGCTTTTGGGATACTTCCTATGATACTGAAATTGAAAAATTAGGAACAATTAACAGACTTCCATGGGTAGGCAATGCTTACCGCGAACAGGAAATGAAGATACTTATTCTTGGTGAAAGTGTATACGATTGGAATCCGAAAGAGCCTGGACATATAGAAAAAATAAATAGCCCACTTAATCTTAGAATTCTTCATAAAAATCACGCTTTAGATTTCAAGCGTAACTCAAAATTTGTAAGGAATATTGAGAGAGCAATTTATGATAAAAGAAAGCCAACAGATGAAGAAAAAAAATCATTTTGGAATTCTATAACTTATCACAATCTTGTAACTCGAGTTTTAAAAAGTAAAAAGCATAGACCATCATATACTGATTATTACTCTGGATGGTGCGAATTCAATAAGTTAATTGATTTACTTGATGTAAATGAAGTTATTGTATACGGATTAGAACAAGAAAAAATCAAGTCTTTAATTGATTTTTCTGAACGAAACAACTTTACCCTTGAAATTGTAAAATTACCAGAGAAGGTGGGAAGATCTTACCCAAGAAGAATCATGATAAAAAAAGGAATAAAGGAAATTAAACTACTGTTTATTCGGCATCCAAGCTCATACTTCAGCTGGAAGAAATGGTCTCCAATCATAGCCCAGGAAATACATTATAAAAAGACTATATAGTGAGTAATTACTTTATTATCATGCTAAAACTACAATCAGTGCGTTACAGTGCTGTAGTGTTAAAGGGTAAGGTGAAATAATGCAAACAGATAGAATAGCAGAAATCATTTATGAAACGGCAATATCGGAAGATAAAGAACTTTCACTTATTGCTAATCAAGGGATATTTCATATGCCAGAGTTGGCATTTGCTTATCAATGCGGCAAAGCAATTTTAAAAGAAGCTCATACAATCTTTGATGGTTTAAATGTTACTTGGATTAGAGAGGAAAATCTTGGTAATGGTGGCCCTACAGATCTTGTTTTCAAACTGGAGAATGGAGACACCTTAGCAATAGAGTTCAAACTCAGGGATACAACAACTTCATACGAAAAGGACATAATTAAACTCTGTAAAATTACAAAACCAAATACATTAAAGATATTTTGCGCATTAATTGATGTTTTCGATTCAAAATTACCTGATGATGGGAGACAACGTTATATTGAGTCGTTGACTGGGTATAGGGTAATACCATTATTAAAAAAATCCTTTAGTACAAAACAAAATTGGTATAAATCTGATACATCCTGTGTCGTAGGAGTATGGTCCTGAAGGATCCCCTCATAAATCAGCCATAGCATAGCCATATTTGAGCAACTGATTGGCGAATAATACCCAGGCCGCCAGCAATTCTTTCTCCGTGATTTGATAATCAGGCCGCCTGAGTACCTCCAA
>NZ_LGYY01000251.1:0-4008 GCF_001308045.1 Shewanella sp. Sh95 | reverse complement strand
TAGGATATTGGCTTCGCGCATCTTGTTGTCCAAGTGTAGTTTTTAGCGAAACCATTTGATCATGCAACAAGATGCGCTTCCACCCTAATTTGATGATTTATTTGTAAATCATCAGGGGATTCTTCAGTACCCAGCCGCATCGCGTAGATTCAGCAACTCATGAAATAAAGGAGCAGTTTCAACCAGCTCAAATTCAATAGGCATTGACATTTTAATATCCATTTGGGCATCCCTTCACGAATGGTAGAAAAATCAAGGTGATTAGACGGCATTAATGGGAAAGACTAACTCAACAAGGTGGCAATTTGATGACACTCAAGCTTTATGCAAGACAACTTTCGTTTGAAAAGTAGTCGTGAGAGACCAATATTTTAATAATATTTTTGCATAAAAAATTAAAATAAACGTTCAAAGTAAACTATACCAAGCCTTAATTTCAATATCATTGCCGCAATGGAGAGCAAACATTCATAATCAATTGATGTTAAAAATTCACTAAAAACCTTAATAATCAGATAACTAAAATTCAAAATCACCTAAGTAATCCCGCTAGCAGAAAGAGTCAAATTAACGGCATATTACATGGTAGCGTCAAATATTAATCACGCGACATTTTATAAAAAAACGTCAAAAATCAGATAATTGACCAACATTAACACAGGGTTTACATTCGTTTATGACAACAAGGTGCGGTAAAAAAACCATAAGCAACATATTACCGCCCAAGTGATAGCCTAAGCATTGAGGAACTCGTCATGATAGTGTTAGTCGGCGGCGAAAAAGGCGGCAGCGGTAAGAGTTGCCTCGCACAAAATATCGCAGTATTTCTCACCACCGAATGTGGTGCCTCTGTCATCATGGTGGATTGCGATCCACAGCGAACCACATCGGATTGGATCCAAGCCAGAAACAATAATCCGAAACTGGCAAGCATCAACTGTGTACAACTTTATGGCAAGATCCGTAACGATCTTCTGAGCTTAGAACAACACTATGACTTTGTACTCGTTGATTGTGGTGGGCAGGATAATCTTGCATTAAGGGCAACCATGTCAGTTGCATCGCATATATTAATGCCGCTCAGGCCCAAACGCCGAGATTTAAAAACCGTGAGTCATATGGATGATATCGTCGCGACTTGTAAGATGATTAACCCTAAATTACACGCGTCTTTCGTTATTACGCAATGCCCTAACCTTCCCAATCAAGCGAATCGTATTTTAGAGGCTAAAGAGGTCTGTAAAACCTACGATATCAATGTATTAGATGCAATTACCTATAGTCGCAATATCTATGATGATAGTGAAGAGTCTGGATTGTCGGTGATGGAGATAGAACCAAAGGGTAAAGCCGCAGCTGAAATCCGTGCTATCGCCTGTGAAATGTTTCAAGTGGACTGCGCAGCCTCGTTAACGGCCTTACTCAAACCAAGCACACCAATAGCCGCGCATCGTGCCGCTATCAATCAACCTCAGCCGAATCATCTGAGAGGACAATATGGGACTCAGCGACCTCAAGAAAAACGCTATGCCATCTAGGGGAGGCGTCCAGCCTCTCTCCCTCGATGAGTTTATTGATGCCGCAACCCTTTATGCTATGGGAGAAAGTCATATTCCAAGCACGGGCAACTCAGTGGCGGCGATGGAGCGAGTGAAAGAATCACCAGTTGAAGTCATCTTGGAAACTTCCAATGTGGTGACTTTGCATCGACCACAAACGGCATCAAGACCCCTTGATGCCACGATTGACGACGAACGGCCACATTACCGCAAAGCCACATTTTCACTGAGTGAGGCGGCAATAGCCCATTTAGCAACGCTCTCAGAGGAAAGTGATATTTCTAAATCTAAATTGATCCGTTTTTTAATTGAACAACATTATGCTTTGCCAACCGCATTGAGGCAGATGCGCGAACAGCAAATAAAACAAGCTTAATTGCGCACCATCTCCCACCCTTTACCGATGATCTGAATTAATTAGGTCATCGGACTTTTTTTGTCTAAAAAACCGATAAAAAAATTGAGTCAATTTTTTTTACAAATCTATCCTTAATGTACAGCTGAGCTGATTAATGCTATTGATTAGCATCAATAGCCCGAGTATTTAAGGAGTTATTCTTGTTAACACGTTTGTCAATCCTATTATTCGGACTGGGATTAACGCTAGCACCTCCCGCCTTAGCGGAGTTTTCTTTGGATCAAATTCCCCCCTTGCCGAATAAAACGCCAATCACTTTAGTTGCCGAAAAAGGCTTTTGGACTGACTATCTCACCCAGCAAATGCTACCCAAATTCACCGAAAAAACCGGTGTTAAAGTCAATGTGATTAGCACCGAACTTGAGAGCATGTTCGAACTTCAAACCCACGCATTATTAATGGGGGAAGGAAAATACGATCTGCTCACCATGGAGGCTGGCTGGGCAAAAGAATGGGCGGCAAACGGCTATACAGTCCCCCTGCTGGAATTAGCAAAACTCTATGATCCCGACGGTGAAAAAGCGATGGAAAGCTACCTCGAACCCTACTATCCATCATTACTGAATATTTTATCCTACCACGGAGAATTGCACGCAATTCCCTATAATAACTACGTAATGGGAAGTCATTACCGCGCAGATTTATTTGAAAATAAAACCGAACAGTCTCACTTTCAACAACGGTTTGGCTACCCACTCAAACCCGCGACCAACTTCCAAGAATTAGAAGATCAAGCCGTATTCTTTACGCGAAAAGCGGGTGAACTCCTTGCTGACAAACCATTGACCCATAACTTTTATGGCCTAGCGTTGATGTCGGGTAATAAACCCCATATTAACGATGAGTTTTCCAGCATTATTTGGAGTTTAGGCGGCGTTTGGATGTGGCCTATTTATGATCAACAAAAAAAACTGACTCACTTTGAAGTACCGAGTGTCAATCAACAGGCAATTACCGCAGGAATAATCTATCGCAAACTAATGCCCTATGCCTATCCTGCTGATGATAAGTTTGCCTTTAATGAAGCTGCGCATGCTATGGCGACGGGACAGGTAGCCATATGGCCCTTTGCCTATAACAACCTTTGGCCAGCCTCTTTTAAAGTTGAAGCCAATATACCTGGTGCTCGACTTGGAGTATCTCAAGTCCCCGGAGGAACCCCTTACAACGGTGCCTATGCCTTTGCGGTGAGCTACGACAGTAAAAATCCACAAGCCGCCTATTGGTTACTCAAATATATGGGCACTTTTGAAGCCCAATATGCCTATGCACTTGGCGGCGGAAATCCATGCCGAATGGATGTCGTTACGGCTCCCGAATTTAAACAAGCTTCAAAAAGGTCTGTTGCTGGTGCATTTGAGGCAAGCCATATTGCTAACTTGTTCTGGTCGACTAAAGTATTGGAAGTAGGACACTTTACCACTACAGCAATGGGGCAGATTTATCCAGAATTAAGCCATGCTTGTTATGCCGCAAGTCAGCATGAAGCCAATAGTACAGATATTTTTATTGAGTTAAGCACCAAAATTAAACATGTGCAGAACACCTACGGGGAAGTCCCTGCAATCGACAAGAAAAACAAATGAACTCAAAACGACTGACCAGTCTTAAACAGAAAATTACGCTAGCCTTCTATATTATTCTCGGCATGGCGTCACTCAATGGCATTATCGCTATCCTATTGTCACAACAATTGAGAACTGAAATTGAGCAACTGGTAAATAGTGATGTCGTGAAAGTCACCACTGCGCTGCAACTAGCGAAAAACAGTGAAAGGTTGCAAATTATCACCACAGAATTAAACCACTATGATACTGAGCACTGAAGAATCCCCTGATGATTTACAAATAAATCATCAAATTAGGGTGGAAGCGCATCTTGTTGCATGATCAAATGGTTTCGCCAAAAACTACACTTGGACAACAAGATGCGCGAAGCCAATATCCTACAACATTCTTTACACCAATACTGCCCAGAACTTCACCTAAAACGATTAAACAGCTTGATGCTGGCCTCTAAGGCACTGATTGA
>NZ_LGYY01000158.1:0-78650 GCF_001308045.1 Shewanella sp. Sh95 | reverse complement strand
TTGGAGGTACTCAGGCGGCCTGATTATCAAATCACGGAGAAAGAATTGCTGGCGGCCTGGGTATTATTCGCCAATCAGTTGCTCAAATATGGCTATGCTATGGCTGATTTATGAGGGGATCCTTCAGTATCAAGCCAGTGCAGCGAGGCAAATAGCAACCTTCACCCAAGAGTTAGTCAACCATGTTGAAGAAGAAATTCAGATCGCAGGCACCGATCTCAAGAGTGATAGTACCTCGTTTGTCATCCTCATCTTTTGTGGAGGTATTCTTTATTGCTTTTTTATCTGGCTCACCAGTTGGCACTTTATTGCTAAAGGTATTATTAAACCCGTGATTGAGACTCGTGATGCAATGAATGCCATCGCCAATGAAAAACTCGATACCCAAATGCCGATTACCGATAACCTTGAACTACAACAAATGGTGAGTTCACTTGAAACCCTAAAAACCTACGCAGCTCAAGTTAAAGCGATGGCAGAAACCGATGGACTCACTGGATGCTATAATCGCCGCTATTTAGATAGCCAAATACTAAAAGAATTGAGTTACGCCAACGATCATAATATGCCATTGAGTATTGTGATGTTCGATTTAGATCACTTTAAGGAATTTAATGATCAATATGGCCATGTGGTCGGTGATCAATGCTTAAAACAGATCGTCGAGGCCACCAAAGCAATTCTACAACGTCCCACAGATATTCTAGCTCGCTATGGTGGTGAAGAATTTATGTTACTCTTGCCCTCAAGCCATATTGAAGATGCTTACAAAATTGCCGAACATCTGCGCGAAACCATTATAGACTTGCATATTCCCCATCAAGGCTCATCAAACATAGGGATTGTCACCATTAGCTTAGGAATTGCCTGCTGGCAACCTCCGCAATTACTCGATGCAAACAAGCTGATAAGCCATGTTGATGAGGCGCTCTATCGTGCCAAACTAGCAGGGCGAAATCGCACAGAAGTCTTCATTGGCGCTCACTAACACCACTCGTACCGCATTAAGCCGCTCACTGAAAGCGTTTTATTTTTAACCAAAGGATTGAGTTCAGTACGCTCAATCCCCATTAGCTAATATAACTGACACCAATAACACACTGAGGGACTATGCTCGCCAGTTTAACGATTCTAATATTTGGCCTCAGTGCGATTGCTTGGTTGGCCTCCAGTCGTTGGCGCAAAAACCTCCGTCGTAAACAAGTGATGGCAAGCCCCTTTCCAAAGACTTGGCGAGCAATACTAAAAAGAAGACTTCCATTTTTTCATGCATTACCTGCAGATCTTCAATTGCAACTTAAACGTCATATTCAGGTATTTTTAGATGAAAAGCATTTTGTTGGCTGCGATGGTTTACTCATAACCGATGAAATTCGAGTCACTATTGCTGCCCAAGCATGCCTACTGCTACTTAATCGCAAGACCGATTTCTACCCTAAACTAAGACAAATTTTGGTCTACCCCGATGCATTTATAGTCGACAGCCAACGACAAGATCCATCAGGCTTAATCAGGGAGCAACGTAACGTACTCGCTGGAGAATCATGGGAGCAGGGACAAGTAATACTTTCATGGAAAAATACGCTTGAAGGCGCTGCCAATCCACACGATGGCAACAATGTTGTCATCCATGAGTTTGCCCATCAATTAGATCAAGAGGATGGCCACGCCAATGGCGCCCCAATTTTAGCTCGTGGCCAAGATTATCTGTCTTGGTCAAGCGTATTTAATCAAGCATTTAATGAACTAGTTGAAGATACTGCCGTCGGTAAACCAGCCCTATTTAATGGCTATGGGGCTACCAACCCAGCAGAATTTTTTGCCGTAGCGACCGAAGTTTTTTTTGAAAAACCAGCAGAACTCAACCAAGAACATCCAGCACTTTACCGAGAATTAAGTCATTTCTATCAAGTTGATCCGCTCAATTGGCACTGATGTCATTACAAAGTAATAAACACAAGGAATACCCTATGACAATAATAGCTAAATACAAACATCTTTCAGCCACTTCGCATAATGCCACTCGGCAAAATTCAAGTCGATTCTGTACCACTATGTTCATTCTTGTTGTGGTCGCGTTACTCTTCAGCTCGAATAACCATGCTAATGATAGTAATGCCATCATACCAGCAACAAGCGGCATATCAGTCCCATCTGCCGATGAACAAGCCGCAGCTCAAGTACTTGATCAATTGAATCAATATTCCAGTAGTGCCGATTGGGATAAATATTTTTCACTGTATCGTCAGGATGGGATTTTTATCGGAACGGATGCGAATGAACGTTGGGGAATGGCAGAATTTGAACACTATTCCCGTCCCACAAAAGGCTGGCGCTACGATTTAACTTCGCGCCATTTAGTGCAACATGGTGATGTAATTCTGTTCGACGAACTGCTCAATAGTCCGAGTTATGGCGTGAGTCGTGGTACAGGAACATTAATCAAAACCAATGGAGAATGGAAAATAGCTCAATATCATTTAAGTTTTCCCATCCCCAATGGTATAGCGAAAAAAATCACTGCTGAAATTAAAAAAGCACAGTAAATCGTTATTTTAAGGACACGGTAAAACACACATTTGCCAGCTGTGAGAAGTGGATGAAAGCTTGAAAATCCACTTCTGTAAAACACCTCTCAGATGGTCCTCTGTCTGCATAATAAAAGCCGATCACTTTATTATCCACCAACAAGGGCGCCACTAAAAAACCCGACTCTGGCAATTGCACTTTTAACTCACGACATTGTTCTTGCCATTTTTTGGCACTCGGATTATCAACCCAAAGTGACTCCTTATGCTCCATCGCCATTGGAAATAACCCCTTCTTATCCCCAAGTTCGATAATAAATAATCGTTTCATTTCCTCTGCATCTCTGCCAAGCATAATTCTTGGCTGTAGCTGTTTACGGCTAGGAGACAACAGCAACACACCACAGCGATCAACTCCAACCCCCTCTAAAATACCCTCAAGTACGGTTTGCATGATTTGATTAAAATCGGCTTTATTGATTGCAAAAGCTGTAAGCTCACGCAGTTTAGCTAATTGGATATTTAAATTGGCGGCAAAAATCGGTAGTTCTACTTCTGGCAAACGAGACTCAAGCTTATCGAGCCTCTTGGGATCAGGTAGATAGTCAATCAACACTTTAGCGCCATAGGCTTCAGCTAATTTATGGGTCGCCTTGGTACAACGCTGCATTCTTAAGGTAAATTCACTCTCATCCAGCCCGGTAAAGTTGGCCGCTTGAGTTATAAATTTCTCAAGATCGATCTGATCTGGTATCGCCACAGAGAGCGTTTCGCAAAGTTTATCCGCTAAAAATATGCAGCGTATTTCAGGACGAGCGTCATCGGGATTATTTACCGCTTGGATCAATAATTCCCCCAATCCCCAATGGCGAGCAATACTCTGGGTTAGTTGTGAAAAAGAGGTACCTAATGATTCACGAATAAGAGTTCGCTCTTCTGCTGGAGTTTCACATTTCGTTAATTGGCTATCGAGGGTTTCGGTAAATTCTCCCCCGATACTCCAAAACGCACTCTCACCAATATGAAAAAGCAAACAGGCTATAAAGGCCTCCTCTTGAATATCATCATCATAATGACTGAGCATCATCCGAGTTAACATCGCAGCTTGAAATGCCTTAGCCATTAATTTGATTAATCTTTGATATACTGAAGGCGAGAGGTTTTTACTTTCTAACAAGCTAGATAATAATTGTGCAGTGATACAAATATTACGAACTGCATCAAAACCAAGCACAATAGCGGCTCGGCTTACAGTAGAAATTTGCGTACTGCCCTTATGGTAAATAGCGCTATTTGCGACCCGCAAAATACGTGATGTGAGGGCGTTATCATGCATCACGCTACGCCCTAATAAGGCAAGTGAAGAAACGTCATCCTTGGCAAGCTTTTCTAACGTTTGGACGGTGGAACAAAGCGCTGGCATTTCCAACTCACTTATCCGTTTTGTCCAATAATCAACCCCTTTATTAGTATTATTAGGTTTCAACCTAGCTTTCCCTTGATGGTTTAATGTTATTGTTTTTAGTATAGATAGGCTTAAAAAATTCGCCTTGCATCTGGTTCACAATTCAACGATTGATTTTTAAATCCGCAATAGGCTGAACTGAAAACAAAGAAAAGCCCAAGGTTTAACTTGGACTTTAATCAATTACGCCTGCAGATGTAATTTAAAAACCCGCAGTACTTTATCAATATCCTGGCGCGAGACATCTTTATGGGTAACAAAACGTATGGTACGCCCAGGACTAATCAAAATGCCCTCATTACGACAGCGTTGCGCTAAGGCCTGTTCATCGATATGAGAAGCTAAGGTTGCAAACACCATATTGGTTTGAACGGATGGCAAGTCAATTTCAAACTCGTCTAATAGGCTTAACTGTTGGGCCAGATATGCAGCGTTTTGATGATCATCTGCCAATCTTTCAACTTGCGCAGTTAGAGCTAACTCCCCCGCAGCTGCTAGAATCCCAGCTTGACGCATACCGCCACCAAGCATTTTTCGCCAACGCGTCGCTTTTTTAATGAGGCGTTCATCGCCTAAGAGTAACGATCCGACTGGCGCGCATAATCCCTTTGATAAACAGATCGAAACAGAATCAAAGTGTACGGCGATATCAGCAATAGCGATCCCTTGTGCCACTGCGGCATTAGCCACTCTTGCACCATCTAAATGAATTTTTAAACCGCGCTGAAAAGCCAGTGCCTGCGCATTGGCAAGATAGGTTTGGGGCAACACTTTCCCCCCGATAGTATTTTCCAAACTCAGCAAGCGCGTTCGGGCAAAATGAATATCATCAGGCTTGATTGCCGCTTCAATTTCGCTAAGAGCAATAGTCCCATCTAATTGATTTGTTAGCGGTTGTGGTTGAATACTACCTAACACCGCCGCACCACCACCTTCAAATTTATAGTTATGAGCTTGCTGACCGCATAGATATTCATCCCCGCGCTCACAATGCGACATTAATGCAAGTAGATTGGCTTGGGTGCCAGATGCCGTAAAAAGTGCTCCCTCAAAACCAAACATCTCGGCGGCCATGTCCTGTAAACGGTTAACGCTCGGATCATCACCATAAACATCATCACCCACTTCAGCCCTCGACATGGCTAAACGCATTGCCTCAGTAGGCTGGGTTACAGTATCACTGCGTAAATCTATCATTTTGTCCTCAACTTCTTCTGCCTATCCCCTATGCGCATGTCAAACACGCCTAGCGACTCTAGCCTTAAAGGAAAAAATTGTATAGCTTGCTGATATAGCTGCCGATAAAACATACAACCTAATGTGGAATTTAATCTGATATAATTGATTTATATCGAATAAATGGCAAAACTTGGCGTTATAACGTTTAAAAGCTACAATAGCCAACTAGGATGCTCCTGCTAAAGCTGCTAAAGCAATGCCAATCTCCTAGTGATTTTGACTGCTAGATATTAAACATAAGGTGATTTGTGGTGAATATATCCGTAATGCAATGGATTAAACTAGCCTCTTTAGCATTGAGTTTAACCCTAATGCTACCAGCTTATGCGTGGCAGGATACAGATCAAGATGGCGTGCCCGATATTAAAGATGCCTGCCCCAACACAACCGCTAACACTAGGGTGATGGCAAATGGCTGTGTTTATGAAGTCGAAGCCACGGCCACTACTATTCAATGTAATCTCAATGACCCCAGCACCTATTCAGCTCCTGATTGTCATCATATTGAGACAGCCATTGTGTATTTTGAGTTTGCGATAGCAGAGGTAGATTTATCGCAGTGGAAAGCATTAGCCTTAGTCAAAGCATTTTTAGAGTCAAATACTGATGTTCATTTAATCTTGGTTGGGCACACAGATATTGTCGGCACACCTGAGTTTAATTATCAGTTATCACTTCAACGTGCGCAAAATGTGAAACAAATTTTGGTTGAAGACTATGGATTCAACCCAAATCGCTTTACCGTTGTCGGTAAAGGTATATCTGAACCAGTAGCAGATAATCGTTCCAGCGAAGGTCGCAGATTAAATCGACGAGTACAATTTTTCGTCAATAATAAGTAGTTTTGTTAGCGTATTTTTAGGGAGTAATTTAATGGAAAACCTTGAAGGCTTATTAAAGCAGGCTCCAGATCTGATCATGACCTATGGAGTGAAGATCTTATTTGCCCTTGTTATCTTTTTTGTCGGTAAATATTTTTCCGGCGTTGCGCAAAAGGTAGTGCGAAAGCTGCTCAACAGCCGCAAAGTTGATCCAACGGTGGTCTCTTTTGTAGCCAACTTATCGTGGGCTGTTGTGTTTGTCTTCACCATTATCGCCACCTTAGGCCAAATTGGTGTGCAAACCGCATCTTTAGTCGCGGTTATCGGTGCCGCCGGTTTAGCGATAGGTTTAGCGCTGCAAGGATCATTATCTAACTTTGCTTCAGGCGTGTTAATGGTGTTATTCCGCCCATGTCGCGTGGGTGACTATATTGAAGCTGCTGGTATTGCAGGCACTGTTGATGAAATCACCATTTTCTCAACTAAATTACGCACGCCAGATAATAAGGTTATCGTTGCGCCCAACTCTTCAATCATGAATGGCACGATCACCAACTACTCTGCCTTAGAAAATCGTCGTATCGATTTAGTCATTGGCGTGTCTTATTCTGCGGATATTGCCCAGACTAAAAAAGTTTTAACCGAGATTTTAGATAACAACCAATATGTGCTGAAAGAACCGGGTTACACCGTGGGTCTGTCTGAACTAGCAAATTCTTCAATTAACTTTGTAGTTCGTCCTTGGGTAAAAACGGCGGATTACTGGACAGCTCGTTTCGAGATTTTAGAACAAATCAAAAATGCGCTTGATGCAGCCAATATTGAAATTCCATTTCCACAAATGGATATTCATGTAAAACAACTGCCCGAGAGCAAATAATCAGCAGTGATATTAGAAGGCCGGTGAAAACCGGCCTTTTTTATGGTGATAAGTCGGATTTTGGCGTACCTTAACCGAATATGCACACATATCTGAGTAAGAGAGAGAATATGCCAAAGTATGTTTCATTTCTGGCCGCTGGCTGTGTTTTTAGTTTAATGCTGCTCAGCCCTATGGCGATTGCCAGCAATAAAACCCAAGTAATGATGGGTGAAAAGACTGTCACCCTAGAAGGAAAATTACCTCAACTTGAGCAAATGGCCCCAAGATTTAAAGTCGTTGATGATAAATTCAATCCAATCAACTTAACCGACTTTAAGGGAAAAACCATCCTGATTAGTGCAGTGCCTAGCTTGGATACGGGTGTTTGTGCGTTACAAACTAAACGCTTTAATAGCGAGGTCAGCCACTTTTCTGATGATGTCGTCATGCTAACCATCAGCACGGATTTACCTTTCGCGCAAAAACGTTTTTGTAAAGTTGAGAATGTTGAAAATATTAAAGTGTTATCCGATTCTGTTTGGCGTGATTTTGGCGAGAAGTATGGTCTGTTAATTGAAGATTATGGCTTACTTGCACGGGCGATTTTCATCGTCGATGCCGAAGGTAAACTCAAGTACCAAGAATTAGTACCCAACATTGCCCAGCATCCAAACTATGATGCCGCGCTAGAGGCGCTAAAAACCATTCAAGCACAGTAATAAGCATAAAAATAGGGCATTTAATGCCCTATTTTTTACTAGTGCGTATGTTGGTCGCCATTGGCTTGATAGTCGAAGGTAGGCATAGACCAATGATAGCGTAATGCTAACATCCGCCAGCTAAATCCAAAACTTAAGCAAATTAATAGATTAACCCACTCAGCCAATTGATAGGCGTTTAGCATGATATATAACCCCGCCGTAAAGAGTGAGATTACCGCATAGAGCTCTTTCTTAAAAATCAAAGGCACTTGATTACAAAGAATATCGCGAATAACCCCACCAAAAACACCGGTAACCAATCCCATAACGACCGCAATAGTTGGACTAAAACCAAGCATCAGGGTCTTTTGCGCGCCAACAATTGAGAACACAGCTAAGCCTAAGGCATCGATTGCCAAAAACAGCTTAGACAAATAACGCATAACTGGCGCAATCGCGACAGTTAACAAAGATGCAAATGCAATCGCAATTAGATAGTGGACATTCTCGACCCAAATCAAAGGGTAATTTCCAAGTAACATATCTCGTAAGGTGCCGCCACCAATAGCGGTAGCACAACCGATAATGACTACGCCGAATAAATCCATCTGCTTACGGCCAGCGGCTAATGCCCCAGTCATGGCCTCAGCCAAAATCCCAATCAGCCATAATAATCCGATAAATTGCGCTTCTTGCATTTAAACTACTTATTACCCATACATAAAAAACGGATTTTGCCTGATAATCCACGGGCTGGATAATGAGATTATTTAAATTTTGTCATTAGAATATTTAATCTATTGATACCATTTATGCATTAGTCATTTCTAACTTTCAATATCACGCTACGCCACACTCCTTAAATAACAATAAATTAACTAACAGACAGTTGCCAGCCGCATTCAATTAAGCTTATTTTTTGATAAGTTTTAATAAAGCATAATCAATTAAACTTTGAAATTTTGTAGAAAACTCAACATCACGTCATTCAAGCCTAAATTTTGGCCACAAAAAAGCGGCCTAATAGCCGCTTTTTTAGACTAAAAGTAAATTATTTGTTTTCAGGTTTCGGAGGATAATTCGCCATGACACTTCCAACGGCATCATTGATGAGCTGGACTCTTTCAGAAGGAGTATTTTTATCACGAATGGTGTCAGCCACCGAACCACGCCATATTAACTTAGCTGTTTTATTATCAACTAAATCAATGATCAACGTACCAACTTCGTATTCTCTCACCGTGGTTTGTGTTTGCATGTTGCCACCCCATCCCCAACCAGGACCATAGTAAGGGTTATAGCCAAAGTTGGTATTGAAAGTATCGACATTAATCTTTTTGTCGATTTTAGTCAGGTAGTTAACTAGGACATCAGCGTCTTTTGTATCGACTAACGTCATGCCCTTAGCAGAAAGTTGTGCATTAACTGCATCACGCACTCGCTGATCCATCAGACCATCGAGATGATAACCTGAAGCATCAGTCTTTTGTGCTACCCAAGCATAGGTTTTGTATTGAGAGAAATTGGCACTGGGATCATAGTCCCAACCAGACTTAAGAGAACTACAAGCACTCAAGGCCAGCACTGCTAACCCTACGATAAAATTTTTCATGGTGATTTCCTTGGATTTCGTAAAGAACACAAATGAGCCGATAAATAAATTTAGCTTACAGAGCAATGGCCGATTCTACAACTCAATATAATGAAAAGCAGAGCGTTATTCAGCTTGACTTCAGCAATCGCTTTAAATGATAATGATTATCACTTAAAGCGATTAAGGGATAAATAACATGTACTGGTTCATTAGCGCATTGATTGTTGCATCAGCAATTTTCTGGCTAGCGCCACAAAAAGCCTCAATCGACACCAATAACAATAAACTCACGCCTCATCTCCCGATGATGTTATTGTTTTTGCCTTTGATTGTAATGAGTTGGCTGATATTCGAAGCTGTATCAAATGGTGCAGACTACACCACAATTGCCGCATTTGGTTTTGTTGCCACAGCCTGTTTAATTGCACTTCCCAAATTACATCGTTTTATTATGCCCTGCGCCCTACTCACCGCATTGGCATTAATCGCTATGGTTTTGCAACATCTATAAATTCCGTTTGAAAACATGCTACTTCCCTGCAAAGAGCTAGCATTTACCTTCGGCCACTTTCAGTCTCTGTCTGTGGCCTTTTTTTACCTCTACTTTTTACCTCCACGAAGCATAATGAATTTGATAGACTTAAGCAGTTTACATTCAGATAAAAGATGACTTATGAGAGTAGATCCCAACGTTTCCTTAGTATACAGCACTGATAAAGGTCGCATTACTGCCGAACCAGAAGCAAAAGCACTCCCCGCATCCGATGGCATTGTGCGTATCCACAGAGACAGCAAAGGCCGTAAAGGTAAAGGTGTCTCGGTCATTTCAGGCCTAGGGCTTGACGATACTGGCCTAAAAGCACTAGCACAAACACTTAAAAAACAATGTGGTTGTGGTGGGACGGTTAAAGATTTCACGATCGAAGTGCAAACCGATAACCGTGAACTACTCAAACAGTTGCTTGAAAAACAAAACTATAAAGTCAAATTAGCCGGCGGTTGATACGCCACGATCCTAAGTAGCTGGATTTTATCTATCGATCAATGCATATGGGCTGAACGGAGCATTTAATGGAGAGTTTGCAGAACCATTTTTTAATCGCCATGCCATCACTCGATGACACTTTTTTTGAGCGCACCGTCATCTATTTATGTGAGCACGATGAAAAAGGCGCCATGGGACTAGTGATAAATAAACCGCTGGGCATTGAAGTTAACTCCTTGCTCGAGCAGATGGATCTCCCAACAGAGCAAGTGTCTGCCGATTTTGCAATGGGAGCGCAAGTCTTAATGGGCGGGCCAGTCTCCCAAGATAGAGGTTTTGTACTACATACTTCCCAACCCTATTGGGCCAATAGTACGGAATTAGGCTCGGGACTGATGCTTACCACATCTCGAGACGTATTAACCGCTATAGGCAGTAAGCGCTCGCCAGATAAGTTTCTCGTAGCATTAGGTTATGCTGGCTGGAGTAAAAATCAGTTAGAGCAAGAACTTGCCGATAACTCTTGGCTTACGATCCCCGCTGATCACACCTTACTCTTTGAAGTAAACCACGAAGATAGATGGCAACAAGCTAGCCGTTCACTGGGATTTGAGGCTTGGCAACTTTCAACACAGGCAGGCCACGCTTAATCTCACTTTATTTAACGAGTTAATATCAGATGAATACTAAAACCGTGTTAGGTTTTGATTTTGGGACAAAAAGCATCGGCGTTGCCGTAGGGCAACAAATTACCTCCAGCGCAACACCACTTTTATCTCTTAAGGCCGTTGATGGCATTCCAAATTGGGATGAAATAGCCAAACTCATCCAAGAGTGGCAACCCGATTTAGTCGTCGTGGGTTTACCGCTCAACATGGATGGCACAGAACAAGAAATGACCCACAGAGCAAGAAAATTTGCCAACCGACTAAACGCTAAGTTTGGGGTCAAAATTGTCACTCAGGATGAAAGACTCACCACCACAGATGCAAAAGCTAGGCTATTTGAACTCGGCGGCTTCAAAGCCCTCACCAAAGGTCAAGTTGATGCTGTGTCAGCCGTATTGATTGTCGAAAGCTATTTTGAAAATCATTTCGGCGAATAATAAGCAATAAAACAAAAGGATAGCCTGAGCTATCCTTTTTTATCTCAACTGTTATAAAGCTTACAGATAGGGTTTAACCAAGCTCGCCATCATGCTGATATGGTCATCATTATCATTTAGCGCTGGAATATAACGGAACTTCTCCCCCCCAGCATGAGTAAAGATATGGCCATTTTCGCCCACGATCTCTTCTAACGTCTCTAAACAATCGGCACTAAATGCTGGACACACAATCGCAACATCACGCACACCTTGACTCGGCAGAGCCGCCATCGTCGCATCCGTATAAGGCTGTAACCACTTAGCTTTACCAAAACGTGACTGGAATGTAATCGCAAATTCATCTTTGGCCAAACCCAATTGCTCAGCCACAAGACGAGTGGTCTTCATGCAAAAACAATAATAGGGGTCACCCAGATGAAGATTACGCTCAGGCATACCATGGTAAGACAGCACTAACTTTTGTGGCTTGCCATGTTTGTCAAAATCGGCACGAATCGAATTGACTAATGCAGCAATAAACTCAGGGTTATCGTGATAAGTATGAATAAAATGCAGCGAGGGCAAATAGCGCCATTGACAAAGTTCCTTGGCAATAGCGTCAAAAGCGGAACCCGTTGTCGGCGCAGCATATTGGGGATATAAGGGTAAAACAACTATCTTATCAATCCCTTGCTTATGCATATCCTTTAACGTGTTTGCCACTGAAGGGTTTCCATAGCGCATAGCTAAGTGAACCGACACTGGATAACCATCGGCGGTTAATTTATCGGACAATTTAGCCGTTTGCCGCAAACTGATATCCATCAGTGGCGACCCAGCTTCTGTCCACACCTTTTGATAAAGTGCCGCGGACTTTGCTGGGCGAACGCGCAGCACTATGCCATGTAAAATCAGCATCCAGAGGAGTTTTGGAATTTCTACCACCCGAGGGTCGGATAAAAACTCTGCAAGGTAACGCCTTACGGCCGATGCCGTTGGCGCATCTGGCGTGCCAAGGTTAAGTAACAACACACCCACTTTGCCACGCGTTGCGTGGCCCATCTCTTTTGATAATCCTGAAAACCTAGCCAAAGTAGCCTCTTAAAATTTGTAAATGAATAAATTGGGCATTAAAGCACGGATTCTATTGCCTGCTTAAGCTCGGCACTATCGGGTTTAACCTTAGAATTAAATTGCTGCACAGTATTGCCATCGCCACTCACTACGTATTTGTAGAAATTCCACTTGGGTGAGCCAGCTTTATCGCCTAAGTATTTGAATACACTGTTAGCATCACTACCTCGGACGGGAGACGTCGCGAGCATGGTGAAGGTGACACCATAGTTGATGTAGCACACCTTAGCCGTGTCTTTTTCATCATTCTCCTCTTGGAAAAAATCATCCGAAGGGAAACCAATTACCACTAACCCTTTATCTTTATATTGTTGATGGAGTGCTTCTAAGGCTTTAAATTGCGGCGTATAACCACAATTACTGGCGGTATTGACCAGCAGCACAGGCTTACCCTGAGTGAGCTCACATAAGTTAACGCTCTGTTCTGAGTGCAATTTACGCACTTCAACATCAAGGTAGCTTGGGCATGTTGCCGCCAAAGCGCTGGTGCTCATCAAGCTAGTCAAGATAAATAGCGGGAGTTTCATCATAATGTCCTTCTTATTCAATGATCCAAGATAGGCGAACTTATTCTTATTACGTCACTTGCTACGGTAAAGATCATATTGAATAAAAAAATAAAAGCTACAAGGAGTTATCGATTGCTTTAGCTGATAAAAAAGCAGCTCAATCGAGCTGCTTTAACACACGACAAAATAGGATTAATCCATATCCAAGGTCACGCCTTCCATAAAGCTCGAACTGGCGGGTTCTTTATTTTGCAATTTAATCATTAACCGCAAGTCGTTGGGTGAGTCAGCATGGTGAAGCGCGTCGGCATAACTGATCTCCCCATCGACATAGAGCTTTAACAGAGCTTGGTCAAAGGTCTGCATGCCCTGCTCATTCGATTTGGCCATGGTTTCTTTGAGCAAATGCAGCTCGTTTTTAGCAATCAAACTCGCGACACGTGGCGTATTGATCAAGACTTCAATCGCCGCTCGGCGCCCTGTTCCATCAACTTTAGCCACCAGCTGCTGCGCCACAATGCCACGCAGGTTGAGTGACAAATCGAATAATAGCTGTTGATGTTTACTCTCTGGCACTAAGTGCATAATCCGGTCTAATGCTTGGTTAGCATTGTTAGCATGCAGTGTCGCCATACACAGATGGCCCGTTTCAGCAAAGGAGAGCGCAAATTCCATGGTTTCTTGGGTTCGAATTTCACCGATAAGGATCACATCAGGCGCCTGACGCAACGAGCTTTTCAGCGCCGCATCAAAGGACTCTGTATCTATGCCCACTTCACGTTGAGTAATGATACTTTTGCGATGATCGTGAACAAATTCCACAGGGTCTTCAATCGTCAAGATATGCCCGCGGGCATGGGCATTGCGGTAACCGACTAATGCAGCTAAGGACGTCGATTTACCGGTCCCGGTACCCCCCACCATGATGATAAGTCCACGCTTACTCATCACCAGATCTTTTAAAATCGGTGGCAGTTTTAAATCATCCACTTCAGGGATTTTGGTCTCAATCCGGCGCATAACACAACCCGGAGACTCACGCTGCCAGAATGCGCTGACACGAAAACGCCCCAACTCCTTAACCGCAAAAGCAAAGTTACACTCGCGAGTGGTGTGAAACTCCTTCTTTTGCGCCTCCGTCATCACGGACTCGACAAAATCCAAAGACTGCGCGGGCGTAAAGGCACTCTCGGCTAATGGGCGTAACTCGCCATCAATTTTGGCGCTCGGCGGAAAACCTGCGGTAATAAACAGGTCTGAGGCTTTACGCTCCACCATGACTTTTAAAAACGGACGGACATCCATCATAAATCCTTAAAACGTCGCTTGTTTGTTTGAGCTCTTCGCCATGGCATCCTCACGGGTGATGAGGCCACGGTTAACTAAGTTTTGCAGACACTGCTCAAGAGTTTGCATGCCATGGGCCATCCCCGTTTGAATGGCAGAGTACATCTGCGCCACTTTATCTTCACGGATAAGATTTCGGATAGCGGGCGTACCCATCATAATTTCGTGGGCAGCAACACGGCCACCACCGATTTTCTTAATCAGGGTTTGTGAAATAACCGCCTGTAATGATTCAGATAACATGGTACGAACCATGTCCTTTTCACCGGCAGGGAAAACGTCAACCACACGGTCAATAGTCTTAGCCGCCGACGTGGTGTGTAAGGTACCAAAAACTAAGTGACCCGTTTCAGCCGCCGTCATCGCCAGACGAATGGTTTCAAGGTCACGCATCTCACCCACGAGGATAACGTCAGGGTCTTCACGCAGTGCGCTACGCAGTGCCGCGTTAAAGCTGTGGGTATGGCGATGTACTTCCCGTTGGTTAATCAAACATTGCTTGTTGGGATGAACAAATTCGATTGGGTCTTCAATGGTTAAGATATGATCATGGCGGTTTTCATTGATGTAATCGACCATGGCCGCAAGTGTGGTACTCTTACCCGAACCTGTAGGCCCAGTGACTAACACTAACCCACGGGGAAAACTGGCAATTTTTTTAAAAATTTCAGGCGCACCTAGCTGCTCAAGTGACAAGATATCACTGGGAATGGTACGAAATACCGCCGCAGCGCCGCGAGATTGGTTAAAGGCGTTCACACGGAAACGCGCTAAATTAGGGACTTCGAACGAAAAGTCGATTTCTAAATGTTCTTCAAAGTCCTTGCGTTGTTTATCATTCATAATGTCATAAACAAGGCTGTGTACACCCTGATGATCGAGCGCGGGCAGATTGATTTTTCTCACTTCACCGTCGACACGGATCATGGGAGATATCCCTGCAGAGAGGTGTAGATCCGAGGCTTTGTGTTTTACACTAAAAGCTAATAACTCAGTGATTTCCATAGTTTGGGATATCCTTGCAACTAGATAATTACATCATGACAACAATAGCAGACAGACTCGCCCACGCCCAGAGCAGGATCGCGCAAGCGGCGCAAAAATGCGCACGCTTACCTCACACTATTCGCTTACTTGCCGTCAGTAAAACTAAACCTATCGCAGATATTATAGCCGCCTATAATGCAGGCCAGCGTTGCTTTGGTGAGAACTATGTTCAAGAAGGTGCGACAAAAATTGAAGCGCTAAAAGATACTCATCCCGATATTGAATGGCATTTTATTGGGCCTCTACAATCCAATAAGACCGCATTAGTTGCCCAGTACTTCGATTGGATGCACACCCTTAGCCGAGAAAAAATTGCCCAGCGGCTCAATGAACAGCGCCCCGCTCACCTTGCGCCACTTAATGTGTGTATTCAAATCAACATCAGTGATGAAGACACAAAATCTGGTATCGATGCCGAGCAAATGCTACCGCTAGCCAATATCATCAGCCAACTGCCGCAGTTAAGGCTCAGAGGCTTAATGGCTCTTCCCACTGCAACCGATAACATTACCCAGCAAACCCGGGAACTTACCGAGCTAAAGCAGTTATTCGAAACACTGAAACAGCATTATCCCGATGTCGATACACTATCAATGGGCATGAGTAATGATTTGGACATCGCTATCGAGTGCGGCTCAACCATGGTGCGAATTGGCAGCGCCATCTTTGGAGAGCGGGATTATTCCTCAAAAAAAACGATCAATTGAGTCGATAAGTATCAAACCCATTGCCATTAAAGAGGTCATTGCCAACTGTCGCTATCACAGATTGAAAACTAAGGTATAGCGACTGACTCGGTATTTGGTCTTGTTTTTACAGGCTAAAGCCCAAATACTGTAAAGAAACATTAAATAGAAATTTTTATCCGGTCTAATTTTGTCATCGCTGAACCATAGGATTCAGCCCTAGGCCAGACATTATGGGGTACACATGAGTCAACAAAAAATCTGCTTTATCGGCGCGGGCAATATGACCCGTAGTATTATCAGCGGCTTAATTCGTAGCGGTTATCCAGCATCACAGGTTCAGGCGACCAACCCAAGCCAAGGTAAACTCGACGCTCTCGCTCACGACTTTGGTGTGCCTGTATCCCAAGATAATGTCAGCGCCGCCCAAGATGCCGATGTCATCGTATTATCCGTTAAGCCGCAGTTGATGGAACCAGTCTGCCAAGCACTGCAAAACATTGATATGTCAAACAAGCTGATCATTACTATTGCCGCGGGGATTAAAGCTGAACGCTACAGCCAGTATTTAGCACAACCGATCACGCTGGTTCGCACTATGCCAAACACCCCAATGCAAATCGGCGTCGGCATGACGGGACTCTACGCACCGCAACCCCTATCGGATGCACAAAAAGCCATTACTGAACGATTGATGTCCAGCGGCGGTGAAATAGTGTGGGTAAATGAAGAATCTGAAATTAATCAAGTCATTGCCCTTGCTGGTAGCTCACCAGCATATTTCTTCCTGCTGATGGAATCGATGATTGATGCGGGTAAACAAATGGGCATGGATGAAGCCAAAGCCAGAAGCTTAGTGCAGCAAGCCGCCCTTGGTGCTGCTATGATGGCTAAACAAAATCCTGAGCTCACGCTGGGTAATTTACGGGAAAATGTCACCTCTAAAGGTGGGACAACGGCGCAAGCCATCGCCACATTCGAAGCGGCAGATCTCCGTGGCGTCGTAAAAAATGCCATGGAAAACTGCATTAATCGCGCAGAAGAAATGGCAAAAACATTTTAATTAAACCACTTTCCCGACGGCTCAAACAAAGATAACGGGCGTTTTTAATTGGACTCATATAGGCAGAAATCTCGATGAATGCATTAACCTTCTTGATCAGCACACTCTTCGATTTGTATTTGATGGTAGTGATTTTGCGGCTCTGGCTCCCCTTGGCACGGGCCGATTTTTATAACCCTTTTAGTCAATTTATCGTGAAAGCAACTCACCCACTCATCGCCCCAATGCGCCGAGTGATCCCATCAATAGGAAGATTTGATACAGCCTCGTTTGTGTTGGCATTATTGGTTGTCATCGTAAAAGTCTTGCTATTGAGCCTTATCGCCGGTGGCGCTATTGATATTGTGCTGTTCTTTGTATTTGCGCTTGTCACTGTCATCAAACAGACGGGCATTTTGCTGTTTTGGATGTTGATCATCCGGGCGATTTTGAGCTGGTTCAATCAAGGCTATAATCCGATCGTGATGATTATGGGGCAATTAACCGAGCCCATTTTGGCCCCAGTGCGCCGCATCATTCCGCCAATTGGAGGCTTAGATCTGTCGGTAATGTTGGTGATTATCGGCATGAACTTTATCAACATGCTGTTGGCGCAATACGTACCTTTTTGGGCCGTGATTTAATGAGCGCAGTCATTATGCAGCAAGGCGACTTGCTGCTTAATTTGTATATTCAACCTAAAGCGAGTCGCGATCAGATAGTTGGGCTTCATGGTGATGAGTTAAAAGTCGCCATTACCGCCCCGCCTATTGATGGCAAGGCTAATGCCCATTTAAGCAAGTATTTAGCCAAGGCCTTTAAAGTCCCTAAAAGCGATGTTCACATCCTTAAGGGCGAATTGGGGCGCCATAAACAGGTACGGATTAGCGCTCCTAAAAACGTCCCGACAGAAATCGCGACACTGCTCGAATAAACACAGCGTTGGAAGTCTAGGTTCAGATACATATAATCAAGCAATCTCTCATATTAAGTTAAGGTACAACATTATGTTACGTAACCTCCTAATCATGCTCGCATTAACAGCTAGCCTTTGTGGTGTCGCTAATGCCGAGCAAAAAGAAACCGTCGGTAATTTTGATATTCATTATATCGCGTTAGGAAGTACCTTTCTGACCCCCAGTATTGCTAAAACCTATGGCATTGAGCGTAGTAGCTACAAAGGTATTATCAACATCGCGGTATTAGATACGAGTGAAGAAGGCTCACCCGCCGTGCCTGTTGAAATAACCGGTGTTGCCAATAACTTACTCGATGCGCGTATCGATTTAAAATTTAGAGAAATCCGTGAAGGTAAGGCCATTTACTATATTGCTGAAGTCCCATACCGCGACGATCAAGAGATTAATTTCAACATCGCCATCAAGTATAGGAACCAGCTGAATACTAACCTACAGTTTAAACAAAAGTTCTACGTCGAATAATCTCAGCCTCACAGGCAGGACGATATCAATTATCGTCCTGCCTTTTTCTGTCCTTTACCGCTCAGCTTGGGTATCATTGCCGCCGTAAACATCGCTCAATGAAATAGGTATCCCATGCAACAAATCGTCCTCGCCAGTGGCAATAAAGGTAAACTTGCCGAATTCGATCAAATGCTCGCCGCCTACGGCGTAAAAGTGCTGCCACAAAGCCAATTTAACGTTAGCGAAGTGGCCGAAACGGGCACCACCTTTGTCGAAAACGCCATTATCAAAGCCAGACATGCGGCACAAATTACTGGACTTGCCGCCATTGCCGATGACTCGGGATTAGAAGTCGATTTACTCCAAGGTGCACCGGGCATCTACTCTGCGCGCTATGCGGGGGAGAATGCCAAGGATCAAGACAATGTGTTAAAACTCTTAGACACATTAAAGGATAATCCTGCGCCGCGTACGGCCAGATTCCAATGCGTTTTAGTCTATATGCGCCATGCGAAAGACCCAACGCCCATCATTTGCCAAGCCGCGTGGGAAGGCCAAATCGATTTCGTACAACGGGGTGACAACGGCCATGGTTACGATCCGATTTTTATTCCAGAACACCATGATTGCAGCGCAGCCCAAATGAGCAGTGACGAGAAAAATGCCTTGAGTCACCGTGGTAAAGCGTTAGTGCAACTGATTGCTGCCATGCAGGAAAAAGGCGTATTTACCGACGGGAACGCCCAATAATGTCAGTGAATGTGTCACCTCAGTTAACCCTGCCGCCGTTGAGCTTATACATCCATATCCCTTGGTGTGTACAAAAATGCCCTTACTGCGACTTTAACTCCCATGGGCAAAATGGCGAATTACCCCAAAAGGCCTATGTGGATGCGCTGCTAGCGGACTTACACCAAGACTTGCACTTAGTACAGGGCCGTAAGCTGCACACTATTTTTATTGGTGGTGGAACGCCGTCTCTATTTGATGCCAATCAAATCAAAAGGATATTGGATGGCGCCAACGCGCTAATTCCCTTTAGTGACGATATTGAAATCACCATGGAGGCCAACCCTGGTACCCTAGAGCACGATGACTTTAGTGCCTACCGCGCCGCCGGGGTCACTCGGTTATCGATTGGGGTACAAAGCTTTTCTAAGGATAAGCTTAATCTGCTGGGGCGAATTCACGATCAAAACGAAGCCCAAACCGCCGCCCAAAAAGCCAGCCAAGCGGGTTATTTAAGTTTTAATTTGGATTTGATGCATGGACTTCCGAATCAAAGTTTCACCGAAGCCATGGCAGATATCGATACCGCAGCCGCACTTAATCCACCGCATTTGTCTTGGTATCAACTAACGATTGAGCCCAATACTTTGTTCCACTCCAAGCCACCGCAACTGCCCGACGATGAAGATCTCTGGCAGATCTACGAACAAGGGCAACAAAAGTTAGCGGCACTCGGTTATGAGCAGTATGAAATCTCGGCCTATGCCAAACCTGGCTATCAGTGCCGGCATAACCTTAACTATTGGCAGTTCGGCGATTATTTAGGTATAGGCTGCGGTGCCCATGGCAAAGTGACCTTACCTGAAGAAAATCGCATCATTCGCACGGTCAAAATCAAACACCCTAAAGGTTATTTAGCGGCCAGCAACTATACCTTCGAACAAACTAAAGTCGCTCAAGAAGATCGCGCCCTCGAATACTTGATGAATCGTCTGCGCCTAATGACGCCAATCCCTAAACAAGAGTTTGAAGACAGAACCGGTTTACACCGAGACACCTTAAAGGATGGGATGGAAAAGGCCAAACAACGGGGTTTACTCACCGAATCGGCTGAACATTGGCAATTAACCAGTAAAGGTCACATGTTTGTGAACGATTTACTAACGCAATTTTGTTAATTCACTGATTAAATTCCCCATATAAATAATGTGTTAGCCTAGTTTCTTCGATGAAGCATCTTTTATGGCTAACACATTTTCTAACATTTATATTCATACATTTTTCCCCTGCTTCTTTAGAATTGCCTGAACATTGTTAAGGAAGCCTGATCATGCCAATAAAAACGAACATCAGCTTAGTCGCATTTACCCTCTCCGTCCTGCTTGCACTGCCTTCCTATGCAGTGCCCAGCTTAAATGACTCACATAATGTGACCAGTACAAGTGTTGCAGCCCAAAGCGAGTCAGAAAAAGCCAATGCCTTGTTTGAAACCATCTTCATGGAAAACATCATGGCAAGCCCCATTGCGCAAACCTATATGGGCATTAAGCAGGACTATGATAAGTGGGATGACATTGGCGACGAGGCGGATGCCCGTGAATTGGCGCGCACTAAGAAACAACTGGCCGAAGTGAATCAACTAGATGCGAGTAAGCTTGACCCCCAAACTCGCCTAAGCCTGACGTTACTCACCCAAAACCTGAATAACG
This sequence comes from Shewanella sp. Sh95, assembly GCF_001308045.1. Taxonomy (NCBI): domain Bacteria; kingdom Pseudomonadati; phylum Pseudomonadota; class Gammaproteobacteria; order Alteromonadales; family Shewanellaceae; genus Shewanella; species Shewanella sp. Sh95. The sequence continues at coordinate 57,741 of NZ_LGYY01000158.1, read as the reverse complement.
ATATCAAAGACTATCAGTGGCGTTACCATAACTACCCAGTAAATCAGATGCATGGCGGCCACTCGATGATCGCCTCCTTCCTGATTAATCAACACCAGATCACCGATGTCAGCGATGCTAAGGCCTATATCAGCCGCTTAAATAGCGTGCCCAAACGCCTAAGCCAACTGCAACAGGCGCTAGAAGTGCGCGCTGATAAAGGCATTATTGCGCCTAAATTTGTGTTCGGTTACGTGATATCTGACAGCCAAAACATCATTAAAGGCGCCCCCTTCGATAAAGGCGAAGACAGTGCACTGTTGGCGGATTTTCGCAAAAAAGTGAATGCACTCAGCATCTCCGAGGCAGAAAAAGCCCAACTGATTGCCGAAGCTGAAAAAGCACTAGTCTCGCAAGTTGAGCCTGCATACAAGACGCTTATCGCCTATATCAAAACCTTAGAAGCCAAGGCCGATACCCGCGATGGGGTTTGGAAACTCCCCGACGGCGAGGCGTTTTATAACAATGCCCTTGCACGCACGACGACTACCCACATGACGGCGGATGAAATCCATCAGCTCGGTCTTGCCGAAGTGGAACGCATCCATAATGAAATGCGCGCCATTATGAAAAAGGTGAATTTTAACGGCACCTTGCAAGAATTCTTCACCTTTATGCGCGATGATCCACAGTTCTATTATCCAAATACCGCCGAAGGCAAGGCGGCATATTTAGCCGATGCTACCAAGCTTATCGATAATATGCGCTCACGCTTGGATGAAGTCTTTAAGGTCAAGCCAAAGGCAGCCATGATAGTCAAACAGGTTGAAGCCTTTAGGGAGAAATCTGCGGGTAAAGCCTTTTATGAACAACCGGCGCCCGATGGCTCTCGCCCTGGCAGCTACTACGCTAATCTCTACGATATGAAGGCCATGCCCAAATACCAAATGGAAGCACTGGCTTACCACGAAGGGATCCCAGGCCACCATATGCAAATCGCCATTTCGCAGGAGCTGAAGGATATTCCTAAGTTCCGTAAGTTCGGTGGCTATACCGCCTATATCGAAGGTTGGGGGCTCTACAGTGAGTCTTTCCCGAAAGAAATGGGCTTATATGCCGATCCATACTCCGATTTTGGTCGACTGGCGATGGAGTTATGGCGAGCTTGCCGTTTAGTGGTCGATACCGGGATTCACGCCAAGCAATGGACCCGCGAACAAGGGATTGCTTATTACGTCGATAATACCCCTAACGCAAAATCCGATGCGAAGAAAATGGTGGAGCGTCATATCGTTATGCCATCGCAAGCCACAGCCTATAAAGTTGGGATGATTAAGTTACTCGAACTGAGACACAAGACGGAAAAACAACTGGGTGATAAGTTTGATATCCGGGATTTCCATACTTTAGTCTTGGCAAATGGCGCGCTGCCTTTGGATGTGCTGGAAGAGCAAGTCGATCAATGGATTGCCAGTGTTAACAAAACCTAAGCTTCAAACCTTGGGAGGCTCACGCTAGTCTCCCTTGAACACCGTTGCGAATGAAGTGATTAAATCGCAGCCAATAAAAAAGCCACTATCAAGTGGCTTTTTTATTGGATTTATCACCAGCTTGGTCATAAAACCCTATCTCACTGTGGATCACTATATTTGATGAATTAAGCTCAATACTTAACACTCGGTGTGACTTTAGGGTACAGAGAGACAAAACTCATTTCCCACGATTAAACCATCAGAAAAAAATTACCTCAGCCTAATAAGCTGAGGTAAACCAAAAACTAGGATGATGGTTTAAAAGCCAACATTGTTTTAGTTCGCAAACTTCTGCTGGCGGTGATTCGAAACCGCAATATTGCAGACCTGTACACTCATATCGAAAGGGGTCATTTCCAATAAAAGCATAGGACTCAGGTCATTCCGAATCATCTGGCAATCATTGTATTCATTTAAGAACAGACCTCAATACAAGCTTCAAAAACTTGTTTTAGACAATGCTAAAAAACCAAACTAAAATGCAAGACAAAAAAACATATAAGCAACTGATTTCATTTAACTTAAAATATCATCAAACGTTTCCAAAACGCATTAAACGCATTTTAAGAACAATGTTTCCAAAATTACTGACGCTCACTGAAAAGTTCAGCATAAGGGATATCCCAATAAGGCGGATTACCAATATGGTCTTTAATAAACTCAATGAAAGCACTCACCTTAGGCGCTAAATGCTTACGACGTGGATACACCGCCTGTAGCGGTAAATGATGAGTCAATTGCCAATCTCTCAATAGTGGCACCAAGGTACCTTTAGCGATCTCATCTTCCATCAAGTAACTAGCAAGATATACAACCCCTAAGCCACTGATCGCAGCTGATTTTAAAGCTGGAGCGTTATCTACCCTAAAGTTACCAGAGACACCTATCTCACAGTAATCATCGCCCTTTTTAAACTGCCACATGCTGTGCTCATGCCACTCACCTTGATACACTAAGCAGTTATGGTCGACTAATTGCTCTGGACGCGAAGGTTCGCCATGCTTAGCAATATAATCGGGTGAGGCAACGAGTAGGAACTGACACTTCATCAAAGGTCGCGCCACCATACCAAGGGGAAGCTGCTCAGACATAGTTAACAGTAAGTCTAAACCTTCACTGACCACATCCACCTTATGATCAAGCAAACTGACTTGCAGTTCGAGCTCAGGGTGTTTTGCCATAAAGGATGGCAGTGCGGGAATGATATGCATAGCGCCAAAGGACTGAGAAATACCCACCTTTAACACGCCGCGGGTCGCATCGTTTAAATTATGCACGCTAGCAATCGCCTGCTCAGCATCGCGGAGTAACTCTTCACCTTGCAGATATAACAAATGCCCAGCTTCAGTCAAACTTAAGCTGCGAGTAGTACGCTGGATCAGTTGAACACCGAGTCTATGCTCGAGATCGGCTACCTGCGTACTAACCTTAGATTTAGAGATCCCAAGCCTTCTTGCGGCCGCACTGAAACTTCCGGCTCTGGCCACATGAGTAAAAATCGCAATAGGTTCTAACAGTTCTAACATGGAAAGTCGCCTTAAGCAGTTTCGACAGTGATTTAAACTTTCGGAATAACGCAGGAATGCAGCATTCCATAACGCCTTAATATCTCACAGCAAATGGGTTCGTTGTAGAGATTTAAACCGAAAAAGTCAGCTAAAGTAGAGTGTTTTATCTGACTGAGTTGCCAGCTTTTCATTATATTTTAAGAGTATACCAAACATTAGTCTGAAGAATGTAACATTCCACACTAAATAGCCGCAAGCATTGGGATTAATATCAAGGTGCTTGGTAACAATTCCCCAATAAAAAGCCCCAAACACAAAGGTGCTGAGGCATTGATCATTTATACTGCTTTATTCATTTTGCCAGCTAGGCAAACGTTCTAGCATAAAAACCTGTTTATTCCCTTAGATATCTTCTGCGATATCTACTCACGCAATTCGTGGTGAGTGTTTTGCGTCAACACGTAAGGTGCTAACTCAGGCACTTCTTTACGCAGTTGATTTTCAAGCACTAGCAGGTTTTCAAAACGGTCACATAAACGGTCGGCTTTCGCTTCAATCCCCTTGGATTGGGATTCAATTTGCTGCTCAATATCATCGCCTAATCTATCCATTTTTTGTGAAAATGCCTCCATCTTAGCATCGAAGGACTCACCATCGCCGGCAAGAATTTGGCCACCGATATTCATTATCAGGGTGCCAATGGAGTTTTGCACGATTTGCTCTATTTCCTGTTCAAACTCATCGTTAAAAGTGTTTTGCATCGACTCTTCGGTCGCACCAAGGTAAAAACTATCGCCCTGCTTGTAGGCTACGGCATCGACACGCTTCTGCACACCTGCCATCATTTCATCAAACTTAGCGCCAGCGGCATCGCCCATCAATGGCGTTAACGCCATACTCACAGCTTGAGAGGCCAGTGCAACCGCTTCATTGACTAATTCAATCACCTCAGGTACCTGAGTTAACACCTCATCGGCATATTGGCTAACTAGCTTCTTCTGCTTATCAGTTAAGGTTACCTGCTTGCCTTCAACGTATAACTTGTCAACCTCGATACGATACTTCTCGGCGCCCTTCTCGCTCATCACTAATTTTTTAGGTTCGACTCTCACATCATAATTAAGGGAAACCTCACAGCGCTCATCAATTTGCGGCTCGGTTTTCGCTTGTGCTGATTGCAAGCCAGAAGCACCTAAAATAACGCCCGATAATGCCACTCCAGTTAATAGCGTATTTATTTTCATTGTGGTTCATCCTTTAATCTGAGTAATTCGACTAAGCTAACATGCTAAAAGACAAATAGCAGAAGATGTGCCAACTTTTTAACAATATGATTAGTATGGAGTTATAAAAATTAGCACCGATAGATGATTAGTGATTTTCACCAATATTTAGCCTAAGGGGGCTAATAAAAGAGGTAAATCAGAAGATTGAACGTCCGAGACGCTGGCTGAGATGCTCAAGCATCGCCGTCCCCGCAAGGGAGTTACCTTGGTTATCTAATTCGGGTGACCAAACGCAGACCGAGAGCTCCCCAGGGATCACCGCAATAATGCCGCCACCGACACCACTTTTGCCAGGCATTCCGACACGATAGGCAAACTCACCAGCGCCATCGTACAAGCCAGAGGTTGCTAACAGGGCATTTAACTGCCGAGTCTGCACTTGCGAAATAAGCTCAGTGCCATCTAAGGTTTTACCGCGATTAGCTAAATACAGCATCGCCCGCGATAGATCGGCGCAGTTCATTTTTAAGGCGCAGTAATGAAAATAAGTGCGCAGCACTGTATCGACATCACCTTGAAAATTGCCGAAGGATTTCATCAGATAGGCGATGGCCGCATTGCGAGCACTGTGCTGATATTCAGAATCCGCCACTTGCTTATCGAAACAAACTTTATCGTTTTGACTCAGCGCCCTGACCAATTCCAACATCCGATGCTTAGGTGCCCCTAAACGGCTCTGTAATAAGTCAGCGATGACTAATGCGCCAGCATTAATAAAGGGATTGCGAGGTTTACCCCGCTCGAGTTCGACTTGGACTAATGAATTGAAGGAGTGTCCCGAGGGTTCTTTGCCGACGCGGCTCCAAATTTCTGTTTCTTCATATAAAGTTAGCGCTAAGGTTAAGCTGAAAACTTTAGAAATACTTTGAATTGAAAATGGCTCAAGGTAATCGCCTGCGCCTATGGTTTCACCGTCAATAGTGGTCACGGCAATGCCCAATTTGCCAGCATCAACATTGGCGAGCGCAGGAATATAATTAGCAACCTTTCCTTGGCCGAGCAAGGGTCGAACTTTGTCGACCACTTCCTCTAATAACGCCTGTTCTGGCATTAACTCCACCAGATATCGTACAGTTCGCTAACTTCGAGTTGAGTCACTTTTTGACCCGCCCAGAATGCCTTAACAGCAGCGATATCTTCCTCGGTGCACTTGCCGATAGTTTGGGTCGCAATAATACCTTCCCATTCGATATGACCACCGCCATGGAAGCCTAGCTTACGGGCTTCAATCACCTCATCAATAAACTTATCGACAGTTGCATCAATTTCAGCTTCAGAGACTGATGCATCGAACGTCCAAGTGATGTCAAAACCTAACTCTTGGAATTCATCGACGCGCATTTTCTTACGTAAACGACGGCTACGATTCGTTGCCATAGTGATTTTCCCCGTTGTGTTAAAAAACCAATAAAAAGATAACGATATTAAGCGATACGCTCGAACATCAGATCCCATACGCCATGGCCAAGGCGATGACCGCGGGCTTCAAATTTCGTGAGTGGCCGATGATCCGGACGCGGTACAACAGTACCATCGGCAGATTGATTCTTGTAACCGCTCGCCACATTCATCACTTCCAGCATATGTTCGCTGTAGTTTTCCCAGTCGGTTGCCATATGGAATACGCCGCCAATCTTCAGTTTACGGCGGATCAATTCGGCAAATTCAGCTTGTACGATACGGCGTTTGTGGTGGCGCTTTTTATGCCAAGGATCGGGGAAGAACAACTGCACACGCGTCAGGCTACCATCGGCAATCGCATGTTCTAATACTTCCATCGCATCATGGTGATACACACGAAGATTGGTCACGCCCGCGACAGCGGCATCACTTAAGCATGAGCCAACACCAGGCTTATGGACTTCAATACCGATAAAGTTCAGCTCTGGTGCTTCTTGCGCCATTTGCACTAAAGAAGCGCCCATACCGAAACCAATCTCCAGTACAGTGTCAGCTTCGCGGCCAAAAACTTCGGCTAAATCCAATGGTGTTGGGCTGTAATCTAAGCCCATTGTTGGCCACTGAGTCTCAATGGCTTGCGCTTGACCTTTAGTCAAACGCCCTTCTCTTAGGACAAAGCTTCTGATCTTACGCAGATACTTGCCTTCTTCATTAAATTCAGCGGTAGTGACTTCGCTCATTTTTGCCTCGTCTCGTGGACAACACCCTCTAAAAAGAAGGGCATTATCCAAAGTTCAACTTACAGTGCAAGCACTAATGGAGGCGAAGTATAACAAGATTCTTCGCCGGAGCGAATCTAGCACTGTTTTTCCTGTGAGAGTGACTTGTTTGCCGCCCTATCTCCCGCTACACTGCGCCGATGAAATCTACAGCCTCCTTTGCAACACGTATCGTTAATTGGTACGACACCCACGGTCGTAAAACCCTCCCTTGGCAGCAAGATAAAACCCCATATAGTGTATGGGTTTCAGAGATTATGCTGCAACAAACTCAGGTGGCGACTGTTATTCCCTATTACCAGCGTTTTATGACGCGTTTCCCCGATGTATTAGCCCTCGCTAACGCCCCGGATGATGAAGTATTGCACCATTGGACTGGCCTTGGTTATTACGCCAGAGCTCGCAATCTGCATAAAGCCGCTAAGATGATCCGCGATGAATATCAAGGACAATTCCCGACGAATTTTGAGAAAGTGCTAGCACTGCCAGGTATTGGCCGCTCGACAGCGGGTGCTGTGCTATCCCTATCACTTGGGCAGCAGCATCCGATCCTCGATGGCAATGTTAAGCGCGTCCTAGCAAGACATGGCGCGATTGCGGGCTGGCCTGGACAAAAACCAGTGGAGGAGCAACTCTGGCAATTAACTGAACAGTTAACGCCAGAGCAGGATATTCAAAAATATAACCAAGCCATGATGGATATTGGTGCCAGTATTTGTACTCGCAGCAAACCAAATTGCGCCGCTTGCCCTGTGGCTATCGATTGCAAGGCCCAACTTATGGGTAGGCAAACCGATTTCCCAGGTAAAAAACCGAAGAAAACTATCCCAGAGAAATCTGCTTGGATGTTGGTTTTGCTCAAAGATAATCAAGTATTCTTGGCTAAGCGCCCTCCTGCTGGCATTTGGGGCGGACTCTGGTGCTTCCCCGAGTTTAATACTCAAGCCGCACTCAATGCAGAGCTTGAAGCCCAAGGTTATAAAGCCGCTCAACTCGAACCATTAATTGGTTTTAGGCATACCTTTAGCCATTTCCATTTAGATATTCAGCCCATGCTACTGAATTTAGATAGTCACGCGAATGGCTACAACAAGCAAACCGCGGGTAAACAGATCGTGGGCGCAGTCATGGAACAAAATCAGTCTCTCTGGTATAACATAAATCAACCTTCCAAAGTGGGGCTCGCCGCCGCAACCGAGCGTGTGCTAGCCAATTTGGAGTCACTCATAACCGCTACAGTCAGTAAGCAGTAAGGAATAATCATGGCGCGTACAGTCAATTGCGTATATTTAAATAAAGAAGCCGACGGCCTAGACTTTCAACTGTATCCAGGTGATTTAGGTAAACGCATTTTTGATAACATCAGTAAAGAAGCTTGGGGCCTATGGCAGAAAAAACAGACCATGCTGATTAACGAAAAGAAACTCAACATGATGAATGTTGATGATCGTAAGTTTTTAGAAGAGCAAATGACATCCTTCCTGTTCGAAGGTAAAGACGTTGAAATTGAAGGCTTTGTGCCTGAAAAAGATCAAGAATAAGCCTAAGTGCCTATCCATAAATAGCAAAAAAGCGCCTAAGAGCGCTTTTTTGTTACAGGAGAAATGGCGTGCTTACTTACGCACACCTTCTACCACTAAATCTAATTCAACATTGGCAGATGCCGGACCTAAGTCCATCTTGATGCCATAATCTTTCATCGCAAAGGTGGTAGTACCGGTAAAGCCGGCACGATATCCGCCCCAAGGATCTTGACCTTCACCCACAGCATGCGCTTGAATCGCAAGTGGTTTAGTCACACCGTTTAGCGTGAAGTTACCCTTGATAACCATATCGCCATTACCTTTATCTTCAACCGAAGTAGAAACGAAAGTCGCTTCGGCAAATTTAGCAGCATTTAAAAAGTCAGCGCTACGGATGTGTTTATCACGCTCAGCATGGTTTGAATCCACACTTAAGGTGTTCACTTTTACATTCACTTTGGCTGCAGCTGGATTTTTAGCGTCGTAGCTGAAATCACCGCTGAAATCATTAAAACGGCCAACCACATAGCTATAACCTAAGTGACTCACTTTAAAGGTAATAGAGGCATGGGCACCTTCACGATCAATCACATAATCGGCAGCAGATGCAGCCATAGGTGCCAGTAAAGACCCGCCAATCAAAGCCGCTAATAGTTGTTTTTTCATTATATTATCCTCGGTTAAATTTAATCATCTTGAGTAATGTTGAATCTTTATCGATAAAATGGTGCTTTAGAGCACCTAAGGCATGCAGTACAACCAAAGCAATCAAGCTATAGGCGGCATATTGATGAATATCCCCCGCTATATCAGCCTGATTTTCAATCAGCGGCGTCAGACCAGGTAACTCAAACCAGTCAAACACCATAATTCCTCGCCCCTCTGCCGTTGAAATCAAAATGCCTGCGGCCATAATCAGCAGTAATAAGAGGTAAATCGCGCCATGGGCAATCTGGGCAGTAACCTTTTCCCATGGCTGATGATTTTGCTCTGGTGCAGGCTTTGGATTAATCAAACGCCAAACTAAACGAAATAACGTTACCGCCAGCAGCAAAATCCCGACGCTTTTATGCCAATGTGGAGCCGTTTTGTACCATGGGCTGTAGTAGGTCAACTCAACCATCCAACCCCCCATGGCAAATAATCCAATCACGGCTACAGCGCTCAACCAATGGCTTGCAATAGCAATAAGTCCATAACTTAACTTAGTATTTCTAAACATACTGCCACTCCGAACCTTTATACTTCTGCCACATAATTAAATAATAGTCATTATCATAGAACTAAAATTAAAAACTAAAATCAGTAAAAATAGCTTATATCTTTCTAAAATTTAGAATGTTTGTCATTTTAACGTTTTGAAGCTGATAGCAAGGTTAGTAAAGGCAATATATTCGAGTGGAAATACAACTTAGTGATATTAAACTGAACCGATTTTGATAGGTTTATAGATAAAAAACAGCCAAAGTGCACATTAAACAGTCGAACACATCATTTATCAGGAAAAAGCACTTGCAGCGGCTAAATACCCTCGCTAATATAGCCGCACTTCGAATGAGACAGCATTGAGTTGTCAGTTTTAAGTAGTCAACTAACGCTTAGTTTAGTTGCCCGAATAGCTCAGTCGGTAGAGCAGAGGATTGAAAATCCTCGTGTCCCTGGTTCGATTCCGGGTTCGGGCACCATTATTCAGCAGTAAAAGTTTAGCCGGCATAGCTCAGTTGGTAGAGCAACTGACTTGTAATCAGTAGGTCCCGAGTTCGACTCTTGGTGCCGGCACCATAAAAAAACAAAAAAGCCACTCAATGAGTGGCTTTTTTGTATCTGGGATTTCAGTCAAATCATATAACTCCACTCTAAGTCACAACCAACCTGCTCTCGATAATTGCAGCGGTTTCCAAGCTCGACTTTTGCTCCTGACACCATTCAAACAAATATTGATTTACGGCTTTACACTTAAACTTTGCCAATTTTCAAAGTTCGGAGGCAGAGACTAAGGTGTTATTCGCGCCTCCCACTATTTAATTGTATTAAGCCATTGATAGTTAGGCTAAGTAAGCCTTTCACATTCAAGTAAAGCGATAAATATTGCGCATTTTGTTTAATACTTGGTCAGTCGAATTAAAAGGGCTTGCACACTGAAAGCGTGCACTATATGATACGCGCACTTCGAACGAATGGGGTGTTAAGCACTGTTTGAAGTAGACAACTAACGCTTAGTTTAGTTGCCCGAATAGCTCAGTCGGTAGAGCAGAGGATTGAAAATCCTCGTGTCCCTGGTTCGATTCCGGGTTCGGGCACCATTATTCAGCAGTAAAAGTTAAGCCGGCATAGCTCAGTTGGTAGAGCAACTGACTTGTAATCAGTAGGTCCCGAGTTCGACTCTTGGTGCCGGCACCATAAAAAACAAAAAAGCCACTCTTTGAGTGGCTTTTTTGTATCTGTAATTTTAGCAATTTACTTTATCAGCTCATGCACTATCGGCCTATCTCCAGTTTGGACTTGATGCTGCAAGTGTCGCCAACCATGAGTTAACTCGCTTAGCGGCTCTTTTCGCTCAGGAAAGTGCGAAGATAATTTGTCGATCACTTCAATTTGCATTTTACACAATAACGACCAACGGTCTGCATTTGATAGGTACATAGCGTTTTCCTTAACGAAGGGGATGATATTTCCTTAATTGATTAACACTAGGTCATAAACCTAACGTTGCCAAATTAAAATTGCGTGTTAGCGCACTGTTAAACATTGCTACTCCAGAGTATCTTTATTCTATAAACATAAGATAGGAGACATCATGACAGCTACGATTTTTAAACTTATTTTTATCGCAATTGGTTTGTTTCTGGTTTATAAGCTGATATTTGGTGGTAAGAAGGGATCGACTATTTTCGAAATGCACTTTAAAGACGGCCGTATGACTCACCACAAAGGCAAAATCCCCGAGCGTTTCGAGAAGGAATGTCGACATCTTGCTAAAGCAGATAAACTCACTTGTACTATCAGAGCCGAGAAAAATACCGACGTCCGACTACATATATCTGCCAATGTAAATGACAATCTACAACAAAGGATCCGTAATCAATTTCCCTTTGAGTATTACGATAAGAAGACAGTGGATAATAGTCGTCAAGCGGGTTAATTTTCCGAATCATCAGCCCTTATGTCAAAGTAAGGGCTGCACAATCCACTCAAACTCTATTGAGATTGATCAATCTTAGAATTTAATCGGATCCTTTGGCTCTAGCTTTCCATCTTCGCGCGCATCACGAACACGGCGCTCATTATCTTGCACCATAGGATCGCCACTCGATTGATGAGGATCTGCTTGTTTCTCTGAAGTGTCTTCGAAACGAAAATCAATGTTAGAACAAGCTGTTAATGAAATACTTGCTAACACAGCCAGTAACATCCAATACTTTTTCATTATATGATTCACGATAGATTGCTTTGAGCCAGTCTAGAGCAGTCAGAGAGCGATTATTAGCCAAGCCATACCGTTAACCATGGCCGCAAGCCGCTTAATCTAGCTTTTGGATCACTAAAGTCACCTTAGCAACGGTAACCCCCCACTTAATAATGTCGCTTTTATTGATGATGGTATTGTCATTAACTAAAAACATCCAATCATCAAAATGCACTTGGTATTCATCACCATCAACAGGCAATAACATATCGTAGCGCCAGCGCAGCGCGCTTCCCCTCGCCTCACCTACTGCAGTACCAATAATATCGCCTGCCGTGCCGGTATACTGTCCATCACCTAGGGAGGTTATACGCCAGATACGGGTTTGGGTTTCACCGTCATCATAGACAAACCATTCATCGATAACGCCTTCGTTCCCTTGCCAACTCGCCTCCATCGTGACATTAAATTTACGGATCACTTTGCCACTAAAATCCTCAACGATGCCCGATGCCTTAAGCGGGCCATTAAAGAATTTTTCCAATACTAATGGTGGATTTGTACCTTGATAATCAGCTACTTCAACCGAGGAACAACTAGATAACAGGCTGAGCATCAATAAACTTAAGATGACATTTTTAGTCCAATTTAGCTTTAACAATCGCATGATTTTTCTCCTAGTAATTGCGCTCGTAAACTTGGACGACTGGTTTTAGTCGATAACCAAATCGCTAAAAAAGCCTGTGCAAATTGTGGTTCTTGGATAAGCCCGAGGGGTTGTTGATTAAAATAAAATTGACTCTGGTTTGCATCGATAATCTTAAAACTTAAATGATCACCTGGCGTGACATCAGGCCAAATGCCCTTTAGTAAATTAAGCCAGTGACCAATATCAGTATCGGCGTAACCTAGATGTCGCCATTGGTCGGCTGTGGCTTCCAGTAAATCTGCAGCATCAATATCACGATAATATTCAATATCTAACAGTTGCGGATACTCCCCCTGCTGATACTGACCGGTTGGAGTCATCAGACGAGCTTTATATAAGTTGAACCACAACCAATCCATTTCGCCGCGCCCAACCTCAACAAGATCCTGGGTCACCGAGTTATCGACCGTAGCGGTTGAATTTGCATATCCAGGAAAAAGGAGTAACAACCCAAAGATGGCGCTAAGATACGTTTTAGTCGATAGCATAGACATCCGATTCCTCCACTTGAAAATTAACGATCACACAAGCGACGATGTTCTAGCCCATAACGCCTTATCTGCCTATAACTACGGGATATTTTGATAAACAGCGGCAATAAGATAGTCCAAACAACAGCAAGGATAATCATGGAAATACTTTCGCCAAAAGGAAGCGTCACCGCATTAAATTGCGCGCCCGCAATGTAGCTAAGACTGCCAAAAACACCACCCAATATAACCTGCAAAATAATAGGTAAAGCACGCATAAAAACGAGGCTATGGTGCAGGCTCAAGGCAAAATGCAGCCATAGACAAGCGAGCCACCAAGGTAAAACGGTAAACTCAAATACCCCGAACAAAGTGAGCAAGGTATCAATCGCAATACCCAGCAACCCCACCTTAATCATGGTACTGAAGTCCCGAAACACAGCTTGTCGGTTTTCAACCAAAGCCAACAGTATAAAATGAATCAATAACAATGAGATATTGAGTAACAACACTCGATTACCCCATAAGATGCTACTCCACCAAACACACTGAAAGCTCAAGGCGTTGTAGATAATAACTCCTTGAAGCTTAGACATATTTTGAATGTATCTGACCATAGAGAGCATCTCTGCGCGACGTTAACTACGGTTAATCGTATTAGGTAAACGATACCCGGGGCGTACAGCCACTAAATGCACAGTGCTTGTGGTGCGCTCTAAAAATCCGCCTTCGCAGTAACTGAGGTAAAACTTCCACATGCGAATAAAATCTTCACCATAACCAAGGGCTTGGATTTGGGCAACGGAACGATCAAAGTTGTCGTGCCAATCCTTTAAGGTTTTGGCGTAATCTAAGCCCATGTCATCAATCGACCAGACCTGCATATCGGTGCGCTTCGCCAAATGGCCAACCATTTGATGAACCGAAGGCAAACAGCCGCCAGGGAAAATATATCGCTGAATAAAATCAACGCTTTTACGATAACTATCGTAACGCTGATCTGAAATAGTGATTGCCTGTAATAACATCCGCCCTTCGGGTTTGAGCAATGATTCCAGCTTTTTAAAGAATCCAGGCAAATATTCATGACCTACGGCTTCAATCATCTCGATAGACACCAATCTATCGTATTGACCGCTAAGATTTCGATAATCCTCGGTCAGCAACGTCACACTATCGCTTAGCCCTTCACGTTCGACCCGCGCTTTAGCATAGGCATATTGGGCATCGGAGATGGTAGTGGTCGTAACGTGCACGCCATAATGTTTAGCTGCGTAAATCGCCAAAGCGCCCCAACCAGTACCGATTTCTAATAGGGTTTGCCCCGGCTTTAAATCGAGCCGTTCGCAAATGGTTTTGAGCTTGTGTAGCTGCGCATCAGCAAGGCTTGCCTCGCTATGGGGATACAAGGCACTGGAATACAGCATTTCACGGTCTAAAAACTGCTCATACAACGCATTGCCCAAATCGTAATGGGCAAGAATATTACGCTTAGAGCCCTGTTGAGAATTACGATTAAGCAAGTGCTTAAAGCGATTAATCGAGCCAGTAAGCCAACTAAATTTAGCTTCAATCTGGTCAAGTAACGGCAGATTTCGAGCAAAAAGTTGCACGACTTTGGTTAAGTCAGGGCTGGTCCAATGGCCTTGAATATAGCCCTCACCTGCACCGATCGAGCCTGAAAACATCACTTGACGATAAAAGCTCGGATGCTTCACGACTAGCGTTGCATGTAACTCACTGTGGTGCTCACCAAAACGATAGCTTTTATCCCCCTCGACTAAGGTTAAACATCCGTTAGGGAGATTTTCTAAGGCCTTGAGCAGTAGCTTACGGGCAAGACTGTCAGGCAATTTTGCCGTAACAACTGAAGATTGCGATGCAGTGTTTTCCATATTATTTCTCCATTTGAGCAGGATGTGGCACAAAAGGCACTCGTTTGTAGAACAGCTTTAGCGCCTGCCAGTAAATCCCACCGAAAATTTTCAACGTCATAAAAGGGAAGCGAAACAACAGCGTCCTAAGTGATGTGGCATTAATGTCTTGGCGAGTCATCGAAAGCGTTGCATTAAATAAACGCTTGCCTGAATGATTCGGCAGATTTTCTATACCAATATTTAAGCGTTCAGTGGGGGGGGCAACATGCCACTGGTAGCGCATATCAAGATTCATAAAAGGTGAAACATGGAACACTTTATCCGTTGTTTCAGGAGCCGATAAATCCACTAAATAGCAGTGGCGCTGATCCCACGGGGTGTTACTCACTTCGGCAAGCATGTATAAAGGCTGTTGATTTTGATAACAAAAATAGAAATTTACCGGGCTAAAATACACGCCAAAATGCCGAATTTGCCCAACAAATAGCACTCGATTACATCGCTCTTCTCCGCCCAATTCTGCCACTTGCTGAAGCACTCGGATCTTGAGGGCTGAAGCACTCGGCTCCTCTATATCGAGTTTGCGGTTAAGATTGTCCTTTGAGGTAAACGTAGTGAGATAGTCCGCAGGATTAAATCTCAGCAAGGCGCGGCGCTGACTAGCAAATATCCGCCCCATACGACTGATAGAATCAACTTCATCCAAATCAATCGCCAGCAACGCCATTTTGTAGCTAAAGTGATGTTTTATTGGGGTAAAGCGACTATGCGTCACAGTGCCGTAGTAAATACCACTATTGAGCTCACTCATAGGCTAATCCCAAAATGGTCGCAAACATCTAACGCACTTCGTACACCATCTTCATGGAAACCATTGTGCCAATAGGCCCCTGCAAAATGGGTGCGGTTTTTGCCAGAAATCTCCTCCCGCCTTGCCTGTGCCTGTAAACTACGTTCGTTAAAGACTGGATGAGCATAGTTGAAACGACGCAGAATTTTCGACTCATCAATGAGCTCACTCTGATTAAGCGTTACGCAAAAGGTTGGCGCGTCGCTAGGTAGGCGCTGCAGGATATTCATATTATATGTCACTGATGCAGGACGTTTTTTATCGCCATCTAAGCGATAATTCCAACTTGCCCAAGCCGCTTTACGCTTAGGTAGAATACGGGTATCCGTGTGCAGCACCACTTCATTATTTTGATACTGTAAGTCGCCCAAAATGGCTTTTTCAGCGGAGGTAGCATCGGTTAGCATCCCAAGCGCTTGGTCGCTATGGCAAGCTAGAATCACTTCATCGAACACATGCCACTCGCCATTAACCTGAAGCTTGACGCAATCATCATGGCGTTCGATGGCACTAACTGGGCTGTTTAAATGCAGATTATCTTTAAATGGTGCAATTAATTCAGGAATATAACTGCGTGAACCGCCCTTAAGCACATACCATTGTGGTCTGTCCGTCACATTTAACAGTCCATGATGCTCGAAGAAACGGATAAAAAAGCGCAGCGAAAAAGCCCGCATATCTTCAATGCTCGATGACCAAATCGCCGCGCCCATTGGCAAAATATAATGCTCAGCAAAAAAAGCTGAAAAGCGCTCTCTGTCGAGGAAATCCCCTAAATTAGCATCAGGGTATTGGTCCTGCTGATAAATGGCTTTACAGCTTTTATTAAATCGAACAATTTCATTTAAAAAGGCCCAAAAGCGCGGATTCAGGAGGTTACGCTTTTGGGCAAACAAACTCGCAAAATGATGGCCATTGTATTCAAGCCCAGTGAGCGCATTGTGCACGCTAAAACTCATCTCTGTCGGCAAAATACTGACATTAAGGCGGGCTAACAACCGCTCAAAACGGGGATAAGTTCTATCGTTAAATACGATAAACCCAGTATCTATCGCATAGGTTTTACCTTGATAATCCACATCCACAGTGGCAGTGTGGCCACCGATATAATCATTAGCCTCAAATACAGTCACTTTGTGTGACTGGCTCAATAGATGAGCGCAGGTCAGCCCTGAAATCCCAGTACCTACAATGGCAATATTTTTCATCTTCCGGTGTCCTTTAGCGCTTTTGCTTGGCTATCTCTTTGGATCATTTTTTGCCATACAAATGCTGGTAAAAATGACATCAATTTCAACAAATAAGTAAATCGTTTTGGAAAATGGATCTCTGCGTCGCCGCGTTCGATACCAACACGAATCGCCAACGAAGCTTCATGCACATCAATTTGCATTGGCATGGCAAAGTCATTTTTGGCAGTTAAGGGGGTTGCTACAAATCCAGGGCAAATCACGCTGACACTAATATCATCTTGCGCAACATCGAGTGACAGACTCGCAGCCAAGTACTTAACGCCCGCTTTAGATGCGCCGTAAGCCTCGGCACGGGGAAAGGGTAAATAAATCGCGCTGGAACTCATCAAGGCTAATTTCGATCCTTTTGGCATTAGAGGCAAAAATGCCCCTAAACAGTAGCCCATCGAAATCAAGTTAGTGTGAATGACTCGCTCA
Organism: Shewanella sp. Sh95; assembly: GCF_001308045.1. Lineage (NCBI taxonomy): Bacteria > Pseudomonadati > Pseudomonadota > Gammaproteobacteria > Alteromonadales > Shewanellaceae > Shewanella > Shewanella sp. Sh95. The sequence goes on along the minus strand of NZ_LGYY01000158.1, from coordinate 40,751 downwards.
AAGAGCTGATCATCAAAATGTTTTGCATCGTCGATATACTCACAACTACCGGCGTTGAGGATCACGATATCCAATAGACATTCACTGCTCGAGAGCATATCGCCTAGCTCAGTAGCAGCCTGCTGGACTTGAACACGATCGCTAATATCAAAACTCAAGCAAGTGGCGCCTATCAGTTCCTTCTGCGCCAACAAATCAAGTTTTGAGGCGTCGCGGCCACAGGCAATCACATGCCAACCCAAGGCCAGATAATCCTTTGCTAACTGCAAACCGATACCTGAACTTGCCCCAGTTATCAGCACTGTATTGATTTTTTTGGTGAGCAAAGAGGTCATTACTTAGCCGCCCTATCTTTAAGCAAGCGAATAAGTCCGCCCATACAAGGCAAATGTTCATACAGCATTTGCCCGAGGTCGAAATAGTCCCGATGAAAATAAATGCGCTGATGAAACTTAAGCTGGCTCATCCCATCAACCCGAACTATCTCTCCTTTATTGAGCTTAGGATGACGATATTGCATTTGCCAAAACAGCGATGCTTGAGTGTCATCCTGTAATACTTCTTTGATTTCAAAATGAATATAGCCGATATTTTGATAAAGCTTGGCAAAATACTGTGTCAACGCGTTTAAGCCATTCACTTGATGCATAGGATCGATAAAACAAATATTGTCATCATAGACCTCTGCAAGTAGATGCAGATTATCCTTATTTAACGCTTGATAGAGGCTGATAAAATCATCTACTAATCCGCTATGCTCAATCTTCGCTTGGTTTATCATCCAGACACTCCCTAAGGGATAAGTATTAAGGTTGAACTTGTGGTCTAAGCCTTTTTCAGCACACCCAGTACCGTCAGCGCTCTTGCTCTTGCCGCATTGTGATCAACAATCGCATAGGGATAATCCGCTTGCGATGCAAATAACGGTGCTTCAAACAACGAAGGCATTTTTTGCTGATTCGGTTGATGCAATCGCTTAACGCCCCAAGATGCGAGTTCTGGTAAGTACTTACGAATAAAGCGGCCATCTGGATCAAACTTTTCGCTCTGGCTCATAGGATTAAAAATCCGAAAATACGGCTGCGCATCACAACCGCATCCTGCCGACCACTGCCAACCGCCGTTGTTAGCCGCCAGATCGCCGTCGATAAGATGCTGGCGGAAATACCGCTCGCCCCAACGCCAATCAATGAGCAGATGTTTGGTTAAAAAGCTCGCCACCACCATACGCAGGCGATTGTGCATCCAGCCGGTTTGATTAAGTTGGCGCATAGCTGCATCAACTATCGGATAGCCGGTTTTGCCCTCGCACCAAGCTAAAAACTCATCGTGATTGTTGCGCCACGACACATGATCGGCTTGGCGATTAAAATTGTGTCCCTTGGATAAATCAGGAAAAGCCACCAGCAAATGACGGTAGAACTCCCGCCAAATCAGCTCATTTAGCCATGTTCGCCCGGGGCTAGTGTCATCAACCATTACCTCAGGGAAACGTTGTAAAAGCGCCGCGACACATTGCCTTGGACTGAGTACACCAATCGCCAGATAAGGGGAGATAACACTGGTGCCATCAATGGCGGGGAAATCTCTATCTTGCTTATAGTCTTGCACTTTTTGCTGAATAAACTGATTAAGCAGCCGCTTGGCTTGCCCCTCACCTGCCGCCCACTGTTCACTCGAGATAAGCGGGGTTGATATGGTTTGATTTAAATCTGTTTCTGATGGCGTAGTGCCCTTGTTAGTCGGAGAATCAGCAAAGCCGATATTTTTAAAAAATAATGTCTTAGGCTCCGATAAGATAGGAGCAAGCGGTGCTGGCACACCCAGCGGCACAATCGGCTGCTTTGCGGCAACCTCTCGCCACTTGCGGCTAAAAGGAGTAAACACCCGATACATGTCACCGCTTAAATTAAACACAGTTCCCGGTGGTAATAAGCAATGTTCATCACTAAGCACCAAAGGAATCCCCGCTTCAATACAAGCTTGATCGCGCTTTTGCTCATTGATCTCAGGTTCTCGTCCTGCAAATACCCGTCCAATACGATGCTCTTCACAATAACCCGTTAAAAATGCGGGAATATCTTTAAAGCTATCAAGTTGAATGAGTTCAAATTCAACTCCTAAACTCGCCAGTCCTTGGGCCAGTAGATTCACATGCCGCTGAATAAAGTCGAGTTGAATTGGCGCGATATCATGGCGACGCCATTGACTTGGGGTGGCAATGTAAATCGCTTTAAGCTTGGCGGCATGATGTTGCCTTACCCAATCACAGGCGGCCGTAAACGCCTGATTATCGGTAAGGCGCAGATCTTGGCGAAACCACATTAACGCCTGTTTCTCCAAACCGCATTGATTAATGCTCATCGGCGCTCTCTCCTTCAATCAGTGCAGCATTAGCCTGGTTTTTCTGTCTACGATACTGTTTTTTATGTTGCTGCTTTGCGGCCGTTATTTGCAGAATGATCTCGGTAACACTAGGGGCGATATAGTCCGATAAAGTGGTTAGTGTCGGCGCGAAAGGGCCAACGAGATAGCAAGTGAGTGACTTAGTCTCCAGCAACATTTGCAGCTCTGTCTGCTTTGATAGTGAGTGATTCGCCTCTGGCAATAACACTAACGCATCAACCTTAAGCCTGTTATTGATTAGCCCAAGACTGCTGATATGTTGCACGCCTAAGTTGACCACTGAGACTCTTAAATCGGCAAGTTCCAGTAATAGTGCAAGGCAATACAAACGGTTAGTAAGGCTTGAACTGGGCGCAAGCGTAGGCTCTGTATTTTTTTGCGATGTAACATAAGGCAAACGCACTAACGCAATCTGGGGCGAGCTTGCTAGCCCCGCTACGCTTAAACGCCCACCGATACGGCTAGCTAACTCACTGTCTAACCAAGCAAGTAGCAGCTCCACATCTAAACGCGGCTCCAATAAAGGCATTAATTGTGCAAACCAAGCTTGTAGCAGTTTTTGTTTAACCAATTGAAATGGATATAAGCCCAAGGCTTCATCTAAGATTTGGTGAAACTTGAGCTGATCTAACTCAAAAAATGCAGTATTTAACGCCAAAATCTGCTCATGCCAAAAATCAGACGATTGAAATTGCACACTTGCGACATCTATTGCTTTAGCCGAACTTATCAATAATGGCTTTACCTTACTGATGGCAACGCCTTTTGCTAACCATGCATTAATCTCATGGATTTGTTGAATATTTTCGGCAGTATACAGCCTGTGCCCCTTGGGAGTACGCTCAGGGATAACAAGCCCAAAACGCCGCTGCCATGCCCTTAATGTCACCGCATTAACGCCAGTAAGCCGCGACACCTCACCGATCGGCAGTAATTCGCTACTGCTGGGATTATCAGCAGCAAGCTCTAAATTATGATCTTCCATTTTTGTCTCTTAACTCATGAATCAGATTGGTTGGCCCAAGCATGTTGTGCTAAACCATTTCGCCAATCGTGGTTTGTATCTGTTAAGCCATTTTGCTCAAACGCACCTATCAGCAAAACCCTAGTAGGCATAACGCAGTTTTAACTCCTCCGGATGGGGATTTAAGTACACTTGATCTTCAATATATGGCGTTGGGAATTGTCTTAAGTAGTGGTTAATCAAGGTGATAGGCACTAACAGAGGCAAGAGTCCTTGACGATATTTCATAATCATTTCAGATAGTTCTTGTTTTTGCTCCTTAGTTAAGTGCTTTTTAAAATAGCCCTGAATATGCTGCAAGGTGCTGGTATGATTTCTACGGGTCGCATTGATTTTTAAGGCGGTCATAAAGCCTGTAAAATAGCGGTCAGCGGTCGCTTCAATATCCTCAATATTGGCCACAATCGGTCCAAGCTCGCGATACCATTTAGGACTGTGGGCCATTAATAAGTACTTATAACGGGAGTGAAACTTCACTAACTTATGCTTAGTCAGCCCCTCGTGACGCATTGTATGCCAGTCGTGATAGGCGTAGACCCGAGTAAAAAAGTTTTCCCGCAGCACCATATCGTGCAAACGCCCTTCTTCTTCAACCGGTAAATGGGGATAACGCTCCATTAATTTGCGGGCAAATACGCCAATACCGGATTTAGAGCCGTTATTGGTGCCAATCTTGTACTCTGTCACACGTTCCATACCGCAGGTTGGGGATTTAGCACAGAGTAGATAACCGCCTAAAAAATCTAACTCTTCTACTTTGCGCTCACTGAAATCATTGAGTTTTTCGGTGACATCTAAACTTCCATCCGCGCTCTGTACCCGTATTTGTTCACCATCGCGTACTAAACGAATACTTTTACGAGGTGCGCCTAGGCCAATCGCCATTTCTGGGCAGATAGGAACAAAATCAAAAAATGGGGCAATTTCTTGATTACAATAGGAGGAATTTTTATGACCACCGTCAAAACGTACCTTCTCCCCTAACAGGCACGCACTGATCCCTATTTGAATACGTTGCGGATTAAACTTGTACATAATGAGATTCCTTGTATCAATTTAGATACTATTACGGACCACTCTTGTACAAGGATCAAGTTTTTGTACAATTTTTTATAAAAATATTTTTCTACTAAAAATCCAACGAAAGTCGCCAGAGTTTGGCCTTGATATTGCTTAATTTATTTGCCCTATTGGCGCGGCATCTGAAAGTGAAAATCAACGAGGAAAAATAAGGAAATGACTGTCATCAATCCCAATAGCTATGCGGCCATCGCGTTGAACCAAGTAAAATCGTTGCAAACTCAGCAAACGCAAGGTGTATCAAGCCCTGCGGAAAATCCGAGAGCTCAAATGACAGCCCCGCAAGATACAGTCACCCTATCTAGCGGCGTGACTCGAGATGCTGAAACCAGTGATACCTATAGTCAGCTTGCGCCTGATGCCAAACAACATTACACCGCTAATGTGCAACATATTGCCGGTACGGCAGAGACTGAAAAGCCGCATAATAGATTAGAAGACGCAATGCAGGCGATTCTCGATAAACGCACAGGCATTGATAGGGATAAGCTTAAACAGCTAGATGCGGAGATAGCAAAAATAGCCGGTGATGACAGCTTATCCGAAGAGGAAAAAGCAAAAAAAATTGAATTACTTCAAGCTCAAAAAGTGGAGCTAATTAAAGAAGCTACTGAGAAAAATGAAGAACGACAACGCAATAACCAGGCTGAAGTGTATTTTAGTTAATAACGCGAGCGGTATGGCGAGCACAACAAGCCCAACTTAATCATCATGCAAAGCCATTGGTGAAATGATTATCCGCCCTATCAAAGGGCGGCTCGCTATCAGAAACAACCTTGTCGCCTTAATTAGCGCTTTTTACCACCTAAGGCGCGTTTTTTAGCCCGTTGTTTTTGAGCAGCTTTGCTATTGCGCCTTGGCTCGGAGACCATTTTGTTAAAATCGGGTTCAAAGCCAGGATACCATTGTTGTGGCAAACGCTTATCGAGCAAGGCTTCGACTTTTTCTAGCAGTAGCGCATCCTCTTGGCTAAAAAGCGTAATAGCCACCCCGGCACTGCCAGCGCGACCAGTACGACCGATACGGTGAATGTAATCTTCAGCAATAAACGGCAATTCGAAATTAATCACATACTGTAGTTCAGCAATATCAAGCCCTCTTGCAGCCACATCGGTGGCAACTAAGACTTGCACTTGTCCTTGTTTAAACTCCTGCAATACCTTTTCCCGCGCACCTTGGGACAAGTCGCCATGGAAAGCTTGCGTTGCCACCCCGAGTTGATTGAGCTGAGTGGTCAGCTTATCGACTCCCTGTTTAGTGCGACTAAATATCAACACTTGCTGCCAATTTTTGCTACGGACTAAATGGCTGACAAACTCAGTTTTACGATCGCTATCAATGGCATAGACTCGCTGCTCTATCTGGGCCGCGGTCGTATTACGTTTAGCCACTTCAATCAGCTTGGGATTACGCAGAAGGTTTTTGCTGAAACTAAAAATCGAATCATCCAAAGTGGCGGAAAATAGCAGAGTTTGTCGGTGAGCGGGCACTTGCTTAAGCACGGCTTTGATTTCATCCATAAATCCCATATCAAGCATCCGGTCGGCTTCATCAAATACCAGTGTGTTCAATTGGCTAAGATTGAGTGCACCTTGACGTAAATGATCAAGCAAGCGGCCTGGGGTTGCAATCAACACATCAATCCCGGCGTTAAACACCGCTTGCTGCGCCTCGATACTCACTCCGCCGTAGGCAATACCCACACGAATATCTGTGCCTTTCGCATATTTTACAAAGCTTTGCTGAACTTGTAGTGCCAACTCCCTCGTTGGCACTAAAACTAAGGCGCGGATTTCTTTTGGCGCCTTAAGGTTTTCGTTATCAGCGATTAAGTGTTGCAGAATGGGTAATGCAAAGGCTGCGGTTTTCCCCGTTCCCGTTTGAGCCCCCGCCATCACATCCTGTTTTGCTAAAATGGCGGGAATGGCTTCAACTTGAATAGGCGTGGGTTGTTGATAACCAAGTTCAGCTAAGGTGTTAACTAATTGGGTATTTAAGGAAAGCGCGCTAAAAGACATGAAACATCACCAAAAACAATCATGCCGCAATGTTAGCAGACCGGACGGACTGCGACCAGTTTACGATCGCACCTTTAATATCATGCTTATCGGTCACAGCCACACCACTACTTAGGTTTGGTAAACAATTCCGCTTCGGTAAAAAAAGCCTCAACATCCGCTGGTAATTGTGGGCGGCTAAAGAGATATCCCTGTGCTTGGTCGCAAAAATTTTGAGTTAAAAACTCGGCTTGCTCGATGGTTTCTACCCCTTCAGCAACAATATCTAATTTTAAGGCATGACCAAGGGCAATCACAGCTTTAGCTATCGCGGTATTGTTGGTATCGAAGGGAATGTCCCGTACGAAAGACTGGTCGATTTTAAGCTTATGAATTGGAAGTTTTTTCAAATAATTTAGTGATGAATAACCCGTACCAAAATCATCGACCGAGAGCTCAATGCCCAAATCACCTAACAATTTTAAATCACGAATCGCGACATCCGGATTATTCATCATCACACTTTCTGTCACTTCAAGCTCAAGGCAAGTTGCAGGTAAGCCTGTTTGCGTTAGGATACGTTTCACGTCCTCCACAAAGGAGCCACGTTGTAACTGCTGTCCTGCGACGTTAACCGCAATGCGGCCAAACTGTTTACCGTCAGCCAACCAACGCACACCTTGCTGGCAAGCCGTTTCAAGCACCCACAAACCAATATCGTAAATTAAGCCAATTTTCTCGGCGACGGGAATAAACATCCCTGGGGAAATTTGTCCTAAAATCGGATCGTTCCAACGCAATAGCGCCTCAACTCCAACGGTTTTGCGGGTCACCAAATTTAATTTGGGTTGATACATCAAATACAGAGAATTTTGCTCAAGTGCACCATAAAGCGCACTCTGCAACTGTAAATGCTCGATCGATTCTTTGGTCAATGATTCGGTGTAAAAGGCATAATTATTTCGCCCCTCACTCTTAGCGCGATACATGGCGGCATCGGCATTGCGTAGCAGCGTATCAGCATTACTACCATCACTTGGGTAAAGGGAAATCCCCATACTGGCGGTAAGGCGTAAATGATCCCCGGTGCTTACCACAAAAGGCAGATCAAATACTTGGCGCAATTGGTTAATTGCCGCTGTAGCATCCTCATGGCCTTGAATGCCGGAAATCAGCGCCACAAACTCATCGCCACCAATACGTGACAACACATCTTGCTCCTGTAATTGGCTGCGAAGACGTTTAGCCAGTTCCACCAGCATTTCATCGCCAATACTATGACCAAAACTGTCATTAATGTGTTTAAACAAATCCACATCAATAAAGACTGTCGCTAGTTGGGCATTGAGTCGTTTCGCATGTCTGAGTTCTTGCTTAAGCTGCATCATCAGCTTCATGCGATTCGGCAAATGAGTCAGTGGGTCAAAATAAGCTAAATGAGCAAGTTGCGCTTCACTCTGTTTTTGAGCGGAGATATCGGCAAAGACTGCGACAAAATAGCGGATCTCCCCAACCTCATCGTAGATGGCGCTAATAGTGATATTTTGCGGAAAAATAGTGCCATCTTTACGTCGATTCCAAATTTCACCATTCCACTTACCAGCATCGAGTAAATGATTCCACATGGTTTCAAAAAAAGCTTTATCGTGACGGCCGGAATTAAATAAGCGTGGATTTTGCCCAAGTAACTCTTCCCGCGAGTAACCTGTAATCTCGTAAAAGGCACCATTAACATCGGTAATATTACCGTGCCTATCAGTCACGACTACACCTTCAAGGGAGTGTTTAAAGACATTGGTAGCGAGGGTAAGTTGTTCTTCCACTTCTTTATGTTTAGAGATATTACGGGTCATGCCTATCACGCCCGCCAGTTCACCCTCGGGCGTTAAGGCGGGGATTTTAAGGGTCTCTAGCCATAAGTGTTTATTTTGATTCTCACCATCTAAACATTCGGCAACAATAATTGGCACCCCAGTCTCAATAGCAAGTTTGTCACCATTGAGAAAAATATCCGCAATCGCTTTGCCAAATAGCTCTTCGTCCGTCTTGCCAATAATGTCACTGCGGGGTAGCTCCCACGCATTTTCAACACTTTGGTTGCAAATGGTGTAAACACCGTCGGTATTTTTGACCCAAATATGCTCTTCAAAACTATCGATAAAGGTCTGCAAGTCAATAACATCCATCGACTTCGCATCACCGCGCAAGGCGGCCATTTTCAGTCGTTGGGCCCTGTGCAACTCACTCAAATTAAGCTGTAGGCTATTAACCGTTAGGGAAGCGAGTTGCAGTGCCTTATCATCTAACAGTAAAGGAGTATGATGATATAAACAAAATACCCCGAAATGCGCTCCAGAATTCCAGATGATAGGCAAATAAATTAAGCTTCCAAGTCCGGTATCACGCCATTTTGGCGTTGATTTTACATCCGGGATCAAGGCTTGCTTGAATGCAGCAGCATGACGTACATCCAACGGAATATTAACCTGATGATGGCTAAAGGTACTTGATTCGTTGAAGGGATAATGGGAAGCGGAGCGAGTGGATGGGGTATTAACTTTAGGTGTCGCATGTTGATAGAGGTTTAAATGAGCTTTATGATTAAAATGCCGAACAAGAGCTTCTATATCAACAAGTTGGCACCGTTCAGACTGAATTAACTGACGATATTCACCCGCTACATTCGCAGTTAAAATCACCGCATGCGACTGAGTGATATTGGCGACTAACTGTAAGTCGTTTGCCCAATCTGTTAACTGCTTTTGTGAAATTGCAAAATCAATCATAAGCTTGCTAACTATAGCCTCTACAATTCCATGTTAAATAAGGACAACAAGCGCCCCCCTAAAAAACACTACACCGACAACAATACCCACCCACTGTCTTAATAAAATCTGAGCCTAGGCTGAAGTACAAAACCAGTACAATCCCACCCTCAATTGACAGATATTACCGCAGACACTCAATCATCGTCATTCACTAATACATAATTATTTGAGTTATTAGCAGATTAGTTTGTTTCAGATAACGAAATTTAAACACCATTATCGCCAACAGACTCACTGTCGATAAAGGTTAGACTCAAAGCTACTCAAAAATGAGTACGTCAGTAAAAGCTTAGCAATAAAACATTTGAATAAAAATCAAACATCTTCATCTTCGTTTCGCAAGCAAAAATTCACGCCTACAAACAGGGCCGAATCCCAAGGTATAGCCCCCTCGCATAAGGATTGTTTAAGTAGAAATTACCGTCTTTTCATTGACAATAACATTATCCTATTGTCTACAATGGAAATAATCAGAAAGAAAAACAAGGATTTTTATGCCTACCGTGCCTACAGCCACACCCGCCATCCCGTTAACGAGCCAGCAGCTTTACCGAAAGTCAGAACTTAAACAGCTTAATACTGAGTGCCAATCTACAGCCCAGCTCACGCCACTCGATGATATTGTTGGCCAAGAACGTGCCCAACAGGCGGTAGAATTTGCCATGGGGATAAAAGAAAAGGGCTATAACATCTATGCGATCGGCCAAAATGGTCTCGGTAAACGAACCATGATGCTGCGCTATCTCAATCGCCACGATCCCATAAAACCCGCGTTATTTGACTGGTGCTATGTGGTCAACTTTGACGATACCCGCAGCCCTAAAGTGCTAAAACTCACCGCTGGCACGGGGCAAGAGTTTAAGAAATCCATCGAGAAACTCATGCTCAAACTGGTAAGAGCATTACCCTTAGCCTTTGATAATGAAATGTATTATGCCAGAGCTGAAAAACTTAAAAGCCAACTGATACAAAAGCAAGAAGCCGCACTCACAGAGCTCAGCGAAGAGGCCAAACAAAAAAATATTAGTCTGAGCTTAACCATGCAGGGAGATTATCAAATGATCGCCCTCAATGGTGATGAACCCCATGATGAAGCCAGCTTCAGCGCCCTCACGGAAGCCGAGCGTAGTCAATTTGAAAGCAATATCAATGGGCTAGAAGTAAAACTAAGGAGCATTATTCGCCAAAACACTGAATGGGAAGAAGAATTTAGTGATACTCAGCAGGAACATGATGAACAAGTTGCCAAGGATGTGTTGATCCACTTTTTTAAGCCATTGAAGGATAAGTACAAACATCAACCAGATGTCAGAGCATTTTTAACCGGAATGCAGGCAGATATCCTAAGTAATTTAGATATTTTCCTTGAAGAAAGCGAAGAACAACTCGCCCTTGCCTACGCTTCACTTGAAAAGAAAATGCCCCGCCGCTACCAGGTCAATGTACTTGTATGCCAAGGCGAACAGAAATTCCCCATCGTGGTCGAAGAAAGCCCAAGCTACCACAGCCTGTTTGGTTATGTTGAAAACGCCACCTTCAGAGGCACAGTGTTTACCGACTTTTCATTGATCCGCCCAGGAAGTTTACATAAGGCAAACGGTGGCGTGCTGTTAATGGACGCGATCAAAGTGCTTGAACGCCCCTATGTTTGGGATGGGTTAAAGCGAGCATTGCGTTCACGCAAGTTGGATCTGAGTTCATTAGAGCGGGAAGTCTCATTGTCAGGCACCATTTCATTAGCACCGGAACCGATCCCGTTAGATGTTAAAATTATCCTGTTCGGTGACCATGAAACCTACCAACTATTACAGCATTATGATCCTGATTTCAGTGAACTATTTAGGGTAACTGCCGACTTTGAAGATGTCATGGATAGAACCGACGACTCCGAAGCCCATTATGCCCGATTTATTTCCAGTATTGTCCACGATAACAACATGCTGCACTGCGACCGTAGCGCCATTGCACGCATCATTGAATACAGCTCACGTGAGGGACAGGATCAACAGAAGCTCTCACTGCACTCTGCCAATATTGCCAACCTATTACGGGAATCTAACTTTTGCGCAAAAGCCGTAGCAAGTGCACAAATAGAAAAGCAACATGTTGAACAGGCACTTAAAAATCAAGAGAAACGCGTCTCCCGCCTGCATGACAACATAATGGAAAGCTTCGTTAATGGCACCACACTAATTAATACTCACGATAAAGTCGTTGGTCAAATCAATGCGTTATCTGTTGTTTCTACTTCAGATCATCAATTTGGTCTGCCTAATCGCATCACCGCCACGACCGCGTATGGTAAAGGAGAAGTGCTGGACATCGAACATAGGGTCAAACTGGGTGGGCGAATACATTCTAAGGGCGTTTTAATCCTTACCGCCTATTTAGCCTCTGTGTTAGGTAAAACCGCGCAAATTCCTCTCACCACTTACCTAACCTTCGAGCAATCCTACAGCGGTGTCGATGGTGATAGTGCGTCAATGGCCGAATGCTGCGCTATTATCTCCGCCATCAGTGAGTTGCCCTTAAGACAAGATATTGCCATTACTGGCTCAATGAATCAGTTTGGCGAAGCCCAACCTATCGGCGGGGTTAATGAGAAAATTGAAGGCTTTTTCGATGTGTGTCAAATCAAGGGTAGAACCTCGAGTCAAGGAGTGATTATTCCCAAGTCGAATATTGCAAACTTAATGCTACGCCAAGATATTGTGGAAGCGGTTGAACGTGGTGAATTCCATATTTGGGCGATTAACCATGTTACTCAAGCGATGACTTTGCTATTAGGTAAAGCCGCTGCGATAGTGCAAACCGATGAGAGTAAACACACAGAGCACTATGCATCAGATTGCGTGTTCGGCATTGCCCAACACAAACTTAATGCTTTGAGAGCACTCAGCAAAACGAATTCATAGTCTCGATTGAACAACAGATACAAAAAGCAAAAAGGGTTAGCTTAGCTAACCCTTTTTTACCAGCGTTGCAATCTAAACCTTAAATCAAGGTTGCTAACATCTCATCACTATAAGCCACCAGCTCCTCGCCTTTACGCACTTTAGCAACATAATCGGGGTTAGCGATAAAGGGGCGACCAATTGCAATTAAGTCAAATTTATTCTCAGCAATGGCCTTGCTCGCCGTCTGTGCACTATAACTGCCCACACCCACTAGCGTTTTGCCATAGTGTGCACGAACATAACTTGATGCAGAGCCGCCTAAGTAATCAAACTCCATACTGTCATCGAAAATACCGATATGCACAAAGGCCAGATCGCGTTTTTCTAACTCAGGAAGTAAATAATCAAAAACCGCACGGTCACGGCTATCGCTTGCCATATTGAAATAGGCGCCAGGGGAAATACGTAAACCCGTTCTGTCTTTACCAATACGCGCGGCAATTGCATCGACCACTTCTAAGGCAAACCGTGACATATTGGCTGGTGTGCCACCATATTCATCGGTACGACGATTACTATCATGGTGTAAGAATTCATCAATCAAGTAACCATTAGCACCGTGGATCTCAACGCCATCAAAGCCGGCTTCAATCGCATTCTCAGCCGCTTTTGCATAATCACGCACCAGCCCCTGAATATCTTCAACCGTTGCAGCTTTTGGCGTTACATAGGTCAATTCACGCATTCTTGGCACACTGCCTTCAATTTTCTGGGCAGAAGGAGCCAGCACATCACCACCACCGAAGAAATGTGGATGAGCAACACGGCCTGTATGCCATAATTGCACAAAAATCTTACCGCCATTGGCATGCACAGCATCAGTCACTTTGCGCCAACCTGCAATTTGCCCTTGGGTAAAAATACCGGGAGTGTTTGGGTAGCCTTGGGCATCAGGGCGAATAATCGTGGCCTCAGAGATAATCAATCCGGCTTCAGCACGGCGTGCATAGTAAGCCACCATATCATCGGTAGGAACCAAGTCGGCATCAGCCATACAGCGCGTTAATGGCGCCATCAAGATACGGTTTTTTAAGGTTATCGTGTCATTAAGCTTATAGGTGTCGAATAGATTACCTACAGAGTTCACTGCATTTTCAATCGTCATTGGTTAAACCCCATTCTTGAATGTACGTTCAAGATATTACTATTTGAATGATCATTCAAGAACATTTTTGAATGTTTGTTCAAAATTAGTTAGAATCTCCGGCAAGTATCGGTAAGAGGTAAGAATGCAATGCGAAACGCAGAGTTTGATAGGGCGCAAGTACTCAGGGGGGCAATGGCGGCCTTTATGCGTAAGGGATATACCAAGACCAGCATGCAAGATCTCACCCAAGCCACCGGATTACACCCTGGGTCCATTTACTGTGCTTTTAGTAATAAACGTGGATTACTCATTGCCGCTATCGAGCAATATCAACAGGATAGAAACGAGCAATTCAAGCTTATCTTCTCCAACAACCAGCCAGTGCTTAAAAATTTAAAAACTTACTTAGATAATGTCGTCGTCGAATGTATCAGCTGCGATAGCCAGCAAGCCTGTTTACTGACCAAGGCGTTAAATGAAATCGCCGAGCAAGACGATGAGATTCAACATATTATCAGTCAGAATCTCCATCTATGGCAAAACGCACTCACCGCACAATTTGAACTTGCAGCTTCTCAAGGAATGTTACAAGGGCAGCTCAATAGCGAGCAGAGAGCACAATATTTAATGATGGGAATCTATGGCTTACGAACCTTCGCCCACACCCATCCGCAGGCGGAGATATTGCAGCAATTAGCCAATAAACTGTTTGATGATGTTTGCAGATAACAGCCGAACCTGACGCTTATTTAACCGAACGCATAAAGCAAAAGGACGATAAATCAACTTATCGTCCTTTCAATATGATGTTTTGCCAGTATATTTTTTCTTAACCTATATTTGCCTGTGCAAAAACACGCTCACCGAGTGAGTTCAAAATCTTACACTCACCTTCTAATACGGCAATAATGGATTTTCCTTTGCGAAAACTTGCAGGAATCATCACACGACCTGACTCGCTAACAGGTAAACCTTGTAACACCGAATTGTGCATAATTAACCCAACGGGCGCATCATAATACAAAACTGTAACAGTCGCTTGTGTTGCTTGCATAACTTTTAACTCACATTAAGCAGTATCTACTGCTATCGATCAAAGTGGCAAGAGTCTCCATTCATCTCTTATGAAAACAAAACCCAAAACTTGTTTTACCATTTAAAATCAACAAATTAAAAACTCAAAGCGATATAACTTTATACAAAAGGTAAAGACATCATCGCGCCATGAATATCACATCATTTAAGCACTTCGGCAAATAGATGCCAATCTATTTCTATTTTGTTAATCAAATCCGCGCAATCGATCACACTTAAGCAACAAGGACAGATGAATATTTATCTACAAAATAAAAGCGTTAATTCTATATTAAACTACAGTTACTTCGCTTTAAACCCCACTCGAAAACCGCCCCAGTGTTTACCATTAACATAAATGGGTACTGACAAGTCATGCATAATCTCCCCGGTATCTCGCTTATAGGTTTGCAGTAAAACAGGATCCGTATGTGTCCCACAACGGTTGCCCGTTGGGTCATTAAATAAGCGTTTAGTGCGATTATGCACCATATCAACCTCAACTTTGCCCGTTAATGCTTGGCTAAAGCGTTTATTATGGGTTGGGAAATAACCTTTTTTATCAACGGCTCCAGCATAAATGATCTCACTATGCTTAGCTAAAATCGGTTCTTGAATCGCGGGAAAATGTTGATCGGTGAAACGGTCAAATGCTGTGGTATATTTCTGCGGCTGAGTATTGGCAATTGGCTGATATTTGGGACTAAACAACTCTGCTTCCGTAAAACTACCATTAGCTAATCCTTGCGCAAGTTTCTCTCCGCAAGCTTTTGCCGCTTCATTAGCGACTAATAGCACTTGTTGATCAAAGGTTTGAGTATCCCAATGAGACAATGCTTTAAATATACCCTCTGTCGTTAATGACAGGGTAAACGCCTGCTCAGAAACCGTCATGCTTTGTCTTCCTGTCGCAGTCAGCGAGTCACGGATCTGCGCTACCGAGTTGCTAATCTCATTGGTGGTATGATTGTATTGCTTAAGGGATTCTTCCATATCTCCAAGCGCATGCGCAGAACGAGTTACAGAGGTTGAGATATCAGTAAAGTGACCATCCAACTCCCCCATCGCACCGACAACATCAGCAGTTTGCAAAACCACTCGTTCCATTAACGCTGAACTTTTGTCTGTTTCAGCACGAATTTCGAGCAGCATCTTACCGATATCTTGGGTCGCTCCAGCCGTTTTTCCGGCAAGGCTTCGAACCTCATCAGCTACCACAGCAAAGCCTCGCCCTTGCTCTCCAGCTCTTGCCGCTTCAATAGCAGCATTTAATGCCAGTAAGTTTGTTTGTTCCGCAACCGAATTAATGACCTCGGTGATTTTTTGAATTTGTTCAGCTTTTGACTTTAAGGCCTGCACTTGCTGAGCGGCAGTGTTGATATCAGCATTTAATGATTCGATAGCAGATACGCCCTTTTGTGCTTGAGTTCTGCCTTGCACACTCAAGCGCTCAGCCTCTTGGGTTTGGACTAAAATGCTGCTGGCATTATCCCCAAGCAAAGCAGTTGTATTACTCAATTGCGCCGCAGCCACCGCGATAGCACTCGCATGTTCACCATTGGACTCAATCGATTTATTCAATAAATCAATAAAATGTGAGACCTCAGCTGCACCAATTGCAATCTTACTGGTTTGGACGCTGATATCATGTTCAGGAGAGCTTAACCGATTGAGCCTAAGAGCATTTTCATCAGGATTTGGCGCCTTGATACTCAAAAAACGCTTAACAATCCATAATACCCACACACAAACTATCCCGCCTAAAACCAAGGCATGTGTAAAACCGGATAAGGAGATGGCATTAAGTAAAAGGCTGCCAAACACAACTAAGACTAAACTCAGTGCAATGACGATTTTATGTTGTAATTCCATATTTGTATCTCACCAAGAAAACGCACATGCAAAGTGAGCGAAGTGAGTATTCACTTGCTATCCATTGCTATTTGATTGGCCGCAGTAAGCAGAATAGACAAATTCAAACACTGCGTAGTGAGTCTATCCTTCTGACTAAATTGAACTATTCATCCTAAAACCTATAGTCTATCTTCAGCGCTCTAACGCGCTTATGGCATTAGACATTAGTATAGATTTCGCCGAATTACCCAATAAATCCTTCCTAAAATCCTCTGGCCATTTTTAGCTGACAAAATGTGGTGCTTATCGCTTTATTGACAAGAATTCCAACTAGAGTGACTGCACATACGGCAAGAAAACTGCTACTATCGGCGCAATTTTTTTGAGCTAACGAGATCAAGATGGGCAGAGCATATCAAAACCGTAAAGAATCCATGGCGAAAACAGCTGGCCAGAAAACCCGCCTTTACTCACGCTACGGTAAAGAAATTTACGTAGTCGCCAAACAAGGTGGTGTCGAGCCGGACGGCAACTTATCACTCCGTCGTTTAATCGAACGCGCGAAGAAAGATCAAGTACCAGCACACGTTATTGAACGTGCTATTGATAAAGCCAAAGGTGGTGGCGGTGAAGATTATGATACTGCCCGTTATGAAGGTTTCGGCCCAGGTAACTGCATGGTCATCGTCGACTGCTTAACCGATAACGTAAAACGTACTTTTACTGAAGTACGTCAAGCCTTCGTAAAAAACGATGCCAAACTTGGTACACCCGGTACAGTAGGCCATATGTTTGACCAATCTGCCGTGTTCGTTTTCCCCGGTGAAGATGAAGATGCCATCCTCGAAATTCTAATGATGGCCGATGTCGATGTGAACGACGTAGAAGTAGAAAATGGCATGATCAGCGTTATCGCGCCACACACTGAGTTTTTCAAAGTTAAAACTGCACTGACGGATGCAATGCCTGATATCAACTTTGAAGTTGAGAACATCACTTTCGTGCCGCAAACCATGACCCCAGTGTCCGGTGAAGATGTGGCAGTATTCGATAAATTTATCGCCGCTTTAGAAGATTGTGATGACGTGCAAAACGTTTATCACAATGCAGAAATTCAAGATTAATTAAAATCTTACTTAACAAAAACGCAGCCAATGAGCTGCGTTTTTATTTGCGATCATGCATGAAATTCAATCGCTGCACACTTGGCCAAACGCGCGAGATCTCGTAGCGCGCTTCATGGAGGGACTCATCATCGCGATGGGCCATAATCATTATGGAAAATAGTTGCCACTGCCGAAAGCAGCGCCATATCCATACAATACCCCCGACCACTAACACCTGCGAGTAACAAAGCGTTACCGCATCCGGCAATTGGTATCGCAATGCCAAGGTTGCATTCCTACTATCACTAACTCATTACCTCATAGGCTAACGACACCGCCACTCCCGCTTAATAAAAACAACGTAGCTTGGTTTTATCAAAAACGCTGATCACATTGAGCCACTTCACTAAGCAATTGATTTAAAATAAATATATAACATCACCATATAGCTGGCGTTATTAGGCGTGGTTAATAATCCACATATCAGATAAAACTTCACAAACTGAATTAAATAAATAATTCAAATAACTTAGCGGATTAAGACTTTGCCTGCGTGATAGACATAGTCTCTTATGGAATACTTGCCTTAGAATGGATGATAAATTGTGATTGAAGGAAGCAAATAGGTGCAAGGAAATCGATTAACCAAAGCAGAAACGATGCTAATTGGTGCGGGTAGCCTCACTTGGGCACTTGTCGCTTGGCTGGGATTTAATCAAGATATTCAAGCCAAGCTACCCACGCTCAACAAAAGTTGCCATATAGCACTTTATGCATTGTTTATATTATTGTTTTTATTGCTGACAATCTTCGAACATCCTCGTAAAAGTCTCAAGATAAATAGGCTTTTAACCATAGTACTTGTTTGCTGTACCCTCAGCTTAATGCTGTTAAGTGAGCATTCTTTGTTACCCATCTTGCTCGTAATATGGGCGTCACTGTTACCCGAGTTCTTTAGCCGCAATGCCGCGATAGGACAAATCCTGTTAGCCAATCTTAGCTATTACTTCATTCTGCACTTACACACCTCAAACAGTATTATTTTTAATGTCCTTATTTATATGGGATTCCAGCTATTTGCATACAGCAGTAGTCAAGCGAGATTGTCCGAGCGCGAGTCTCGCCGGATACAGGAACATCTTAATCAACAACTTATCGCTACGAGAGCCTTGCTGAGTCAAACCAGCGAGCAGCAAGAAAGGTTGAGGATCTCACGGGATTTGCACGATATTCTCGGCCACCAACTCACTGCGTTATCATTGCAACTTGAGCTATTAAGTCATCAAGCACCTACGGAGCTCAAATCCACAGTCAATCAGAGTAAATCACTTGCCAAGGAATTATTAGAGAGTATCCGCGCCGTGGTTCGTGCGCAGCGGGTTAATATTGGCCTCGACTTAAAGCCTCCGCTTGATGCAATAGCAAGCCGTTTACCTAATGTTAGCTTGCGGTATAAATCATTAGTGCCGCTACAGTCGACTGAACTGGCTCAAGCCTTATTACTGGTATTGCAGGAAGGGATCAGTAATGGGGTGCGCCATGGCAAGGCCAATCAGTTCACGCTGTCGATGCAACTGCAACAAACCGAACTTATCATTCAACTTAACGATAATGGTCAAGGTATCAACCAAACCGCTTCAACAGGTATCGGGCTCAATAGCATGCAGGAAAGGTTATCAGCCTTTAATGGTAAGGTGTGTTTGCAGCCCAATGAAGATGCTAAAGGTTGTAGCCTTATTATCCGGCTGCCACAAAATACAACAATGTAAAAGACATCCCAACAAAACGGGTTACAAGGAATAAGTCGCTACTTATGGAAAAATTTCAATCGGCAATCACAACTGATAACCCATCCGCACCTCATACTATCAAGGTGGGATTAGTGGAAGACCAACAGTTAGTTCGTCAGGGGATCGCGAGCCTAATTGCCATTTCTCAGCATATCAAGGTGACTTGGCAGGCTGAGAATGGTCAAGAAGCACTTAGGCTGCTGGAAACTGAAGCCGTGGATTTGCTATTAAGTGATATTCGCATGCCAGTGCTCGATGGTATTAGTTTGCTAAAACAGCTTCGCGCCGTACAAAATCCCTTACCAGTAATAATGTTAACCACCTTTGATGACAGCGAATTGTTTTTAAATAGCTTACATGCCGGCGCAAATGGCTTCTTATTGAAGGATGTGTCTCTGGATAAGTTACTGCATGCCATTGAAACGGTTGCCAAAGGTGAGTATCTGATAGAACCTTCAGTACTTGAACAGATGCAGCACCGATCTCCTACATCTCTATCTCCTGCGCCTCTCAACATTGCAACTCAAGCGTTGTTATCAGCTCGCGAGCAAGAGATTTTACGCTATATGGCGGGAGGGTTTTCCAATAAAGAAATCGCCTATGCAGTATTTTTGGCCGAAGGAACCGTGAAAAACCACGTTTCAACCATTTTGGCTAAGCTCAATTGCCGAGACCGTACTCAAGCAGTACTAAGAGGCTTACAAATCGGCTTAATTTAGGACGGACACACCAACGAAAAAGGGCCTTAAAGGCCCTTTTCAATGTAATTACTGCCGCAAAAAACTAGCGTAAATCCATCTCTTGGATAATTTCATGGGCAATAGGTGGCGTTGTGCAGGTCGGCTTTTCATGTAAATCGGCCTTTAACTGACCTTTACGGTGTTTTAGTGCAGCATCCAATTTTTTAGCTGCTGCAGCAATCGCGGGGTACATGATTTCATCCGTACCTGAGGCGGAGATGCGACTGCCTTCGTAATTTGTTCGAATTTCAACCTGAAACTCGCCATGCTCCTTAGCAATAATGATATCGAGCCCAATGAGAGTGGGGAAATGAGTGGCGATTTTTGAAAACTTTTCGTTAACGTGTTCTTTGACAGAATCAGTAACATCGACATGGTGACCAGAAAGATTAATTTTCATAGGTTGTCCCTTTTAGTGTCTTTACTTTTTTTTCGCTTCACTATTAGAGCTTGGGGCATGGCAAATAAAACACAAGCCCCCTAGACAAATATTTCGAATGAAACAGGTATTAGCAGCAGCTAAATGTGAGGCTCATCAAAGAAATGGCACAATACGGAAACGTTAAAATAAATTAACTGGTTGATTTATAACCGACAAAAAATAAACCAACCAGTTGAATGCCAAGTGCTAATACTTACGCTGCACGCTTTGTTGCCAAAATTGCTGCGATAGGTGATGAGTTTTTGTCGATAAGCGCGAAACCTGCTCGCCCCTTGCCGCCGCATCTTGAGTCTGCTCTAAACTCTGCTGCGCCAAATCGCTGATCACATGGATAGCACGGCTAATTTCCGCCGCCACAGATGTCTGTTGAGTCATTGCTGCGGCATTGTCATCACTTAAAGAGTTGATCCGAGCGATAGAGGATAACAACTCACCAAAAGCCACACTGGCATCCTGCGCTAAAGAGACTGAGCGCTTAACCTGCTCCTGTCCGGCCGTCATCGTCGATGTCGCTTTTTGCGTGCTGTCTTTAAAGCGACTCACAATTTGCTCAATTTGTGAAGTTGACTGACTGGTTCGGCTAGACAATTGCCGCACCTCATCGGCAACGACAGCAAATCCCCGGCCAGTCTCCCCAGCCCGTGCCGCTTCAATTGCCGCATTAAGCGCCAGTAGATTAGTTTGGTCGGCAATAGAGCGAATAACTTCTAACACTTGATAAATCGCTTGGCTATCCTGCTCTATGGTTTGGACGACATCTGAAAAATGGCTCACCTGTACACTCAGTTGATGGATAGCTTCGATAACAGTTTCAAGCCGTGAATGGCCGCGCTGTGCAGCCTCATGGCTGGAGACCATTTCAGATGCCGTGCGATGGATATTATCTGTTACCTCAGCAAAACTGGCACTCATTTGTTCCATAGCCGTTGCCGCCTGAGTGGTTTGCACGCTCTGACTATCGGCATGCTCCCAGGTATTAGTGATGGTTTGTTTGAGATTGACGCTCTGCTCTTGTATTTCACTTGCAGAATCCGCCATCCGGCCAACAACCCCACCGATTTCAGTAATTAAAAACCGCAGAGCCAGATCAATTTTCCCGATTTCATCCTGTCTACCGGTATAAATCCCCATCGCGACGGGATCATCAATAATATGAGTAGCAACGCTAACTAATGCTTGTAATGGTTGCATAAGCTTGTACCACAATACCCAAGCAACTAAAGCCCCCACAAGTGCGGCTAATAAAGGGGAGTAACATGCCAAAAACGCCGTCGCCGCAATAGCTAAAAACATGGAGGATAGAATTTTCCCCCGAAATCCTAATCTATCTTTTTTTAATGCTTTAGGTTGTTTACCTTGATTAATGCCTTGATAAACATCTTCAGCTGCTCTGATTTGCTCAGGTGTCGCCTGGCGACGTACTGATTGATATTCATGAATTTTGCCATCTTCATATACAGGTGCAACATAGGCATTGACCCAATAGTAACCGCCAGTTTTGGTCTTGTTTTTGACTATGCCCATCCAAGGTTTGCCGCTTTTAATTCTATCCCAAAGCATTTTAAACGCAGCGGCAGGCATATCCTCGTGACGAACGATATTGTGAGGACTCCCTTGCAACTCAGTAACGCTATATTCACTTATCTGCGAAAAGGTTTGATTAACGTACTTAATGTTTCCTTTCAAATCGGTCGTAGAGAGTAGGATTGCGTTTTCAGATAGGTGTTTTTCACCTTTTTTTGAATGTGTTTGCATAGGGATATCAAAATGACTCCAAGTGAAAGTTGCAGGGGATTTTGCCAAAATGACAGAACACCTACTTTGATTAAGTTCACACTGAAAGCAGAAAATTTAACCAAATGCTAAACAAGTAAGATCAATCTCATCAATAAAACCAAACATTTGTGACATATTGCACAGGGTTACGCATAACGCGAGCTAGCACTCAAAATGCGTTAAGGATATTTTGTGCACCGCCTCAATAAATGCAAATGATATTGTTTATCATTTAAATCAACTGCGTTATAATCATCAAAACAATAGCCTGATAGCTCATCAGAATGCCCGCTGTATTCAGCTATGGCTGAATTGGCATTTGGATTAACCGTTTAATATTGACTGAAATAAGTAGCACTTATGTCACATATCCCAACATCAAATTCCCCCCTCTCAGCGATAGCTGTACGTCCTGTATCGGGTTATTTTCAAGCCGCCATTCGGTGGCTAAAACAAGAGCAAACTCAATTTGGTTTGCAGGTATTTGTTCGCGCGAGTGCTGCGTTATTGGCTGGCTATATTGCAGCGGCAACGCTGGCCTGTTTACTGACTCAAATACTGCCAATGTCTCGATTTGAGAGCACATTAACGGCCAATATGCTGGCATTCTTGTTTTATGCCATCGCCATTATTTATGCCTTTTGCGTGCGTAAAACCTGGCATGCGTGGCGGGATCTGATGTTATTTAGCCTCCTGTGTTTTACTCTGCTTAAGGTGTGTGGACAGTAAGATGAAAGAAACCTTTTTTAGAACCTTATCTTGGCTACACACTTGGGCGGGTTTACTCGTTTGCTGGGTATTATTGCTGATCTTCTTTGCAGGCAGCCTGAGTTATTTCCGCCATGAAATCAGCCTATGGGCTGAGCCAGAACTTCACCGCGGTACATTTCAAGACTATCAAGCAAATCAATTAATAAGCCAGCTTGATAAGGGCCAACACTATATCGAGAGTCATTCGCCAGCGGAAACACAACGCTGGTTAATAAACTTTCCGACCCAGCGCAGTCCTATGCTTAGCTTTGCTTGGCAACTGCCGCCTGAAAAAGGGCAACGTCGCGGCAAAATCGAGCAACATACGGCACTTGCTGATGGGAGTGGCGTCATCACTGACGTCCGCGATAGTCGTGGGGGTGACTTCTTCTATCGTTTACATTTCGACCTGCACTATATGCCCGCCATTACAGCGCGCTACATTGTGGGCGTCTGCACTATGTTTATGCTGATTGCCCTTATCAGCGGTATCGTTATCCATAAGCGTATCTTTAAGGATTTATTTAGTTTTCGTCAAAACAAGGGCGCACGCTCTTGGCTCGATGCACATAATGTCAGTTCTGTTATTGCGCTGCCTTATCATCTGATGATCACCTATACCGGCCTTATTACCTTGATGCTGATCTATATCCCATGGACGGTAAGCACAGCTTATCCTGAGGATAATCAAGCCTTTTTAAAAGAACTCAATCCGGCAAGACAAACGGAGAAGGCCTCGGGCATTTATGCCGAGCAAGTACGTTTAAGCCAACTGTTACCCCAAGTTCAGGCTGAATGGGGCAATGCGCCAATCAAGCAGGTGATTGTTTCCTATCCTCAAGATAAAAATAGCCAAGTGACCTTCTATCAAAATACTGGCAAAGATGTCACCGATGAATCAACACTCCTCGTGTTTAACGGCGTGACAGGTGAACTCAAATACGCCAGTCCACACGAAGTGTCAGGAACGGTGGCAACCTACGACACTATGATGTCACTGCACACCGCGCGTTTTGCTGCGCCGTTGCTGCGTATTTTGTTCTTCTTCTGCGGCTTACTCGGCTGCGCCATGGTAGCGACTGGCACCTTAATGTGGGCAATTCGTTTGCGCCAGAAACAGCAAAAGACAATCGATAAAGGTGAGAAACCGAGCCGTGGCCTGCGCTTAGTTGAGGGATTAAACTTCATGTTTATCTTAGGCTTGCCCTTGGGTGCGGCTGCATTTTTCTATGCCAATCGCATATTACCCGCCGATTTTGCAACGCGTTCTGCTTGGGAAGTACATAGCTTCTTTATTGCTTTAGGTGCTATGGGCGTGTGGGCATTTTTCGGGCGCAGCAGACGCGATTGGCAAATAGCTCTGGTGCTGATTGGCACACTCTATTGTGCGCTGCCCATACTCAATGCACTCACATCGCCAAGCCACTTTATTGATAATATCCAGTCTCAACAGTGGGCTTTGGTTGGTTTTGATGTGTTAGCGGTTTTAATCGGTGTAGTAATGCTATTTGCCAGCACCAAACTCTCAGTGGTGGCAAAAACACTGCAAAAACCGAATCGAAAAAATACTATTTCAGATAAAAAACCTATGCGAAAACCCGTTGAGACCACTTACGCAACCGAACTTACCTCATCGCCCTTGGAGGAAGCAAAGTCATGATGCCAGAATTTATCCCTATGCTCGGCATTCTCGGGCTTAGTTATCTCTCCCTTGCGCTGTTTGCGTTAGCTAAGTTTGGCCACTTTAAAGATGTGTTTAAACGCCCACCGTCACAATGGCAGAGCCGCCTGTTAACCCTGTTTGCTTGGCTGTTATTAATCATTAGCTTAAGCACCTGCGCCCACGGGCAAGGCTGGACCTATGGCAGTATTCTGTTTATGGGGATCATCTCACTAGCCGCCATGTTAGTGATTTTGACCCTAAGCTATAGCCCACGCCACCTTCCCATAGGGATAGTCACTGGCAGTGTATTGACTGGCAGCTTACTGTTAAGTGGTGGGATCTAAACCGTTTCACAGATGGCGCACTAAACTGTGCGCCCCATGCTGGAGAAGTCTTTTTAGCTAAGCTATAGTGCCCAGATGTCCTGCAATAAGGAGAAAAACATGGGCTTTAACTTAACAGTGAATTGGCAAACCTCGCCAGCAGAAGAAGGCGAATTTTGCCGTGATCACAGTATTACCTTTGGCAGCGGTCAAACGATTCAGGCATCCTCAGCCCCTGAATACAAGGGCAATGCACATTTTGTCAATCCAGAGGAAAGCCTACTCGCGGCGCTGTCTTCCTGCCATATGCTGACCTTCCTCGCTATTGCGCACCTCAAACGCCTCCCCGTCGTGTCCTATGTCGATGAAGCATCTGCGGAACTAGGAAAAAATGAAGCTGGTAAACTTGCCGTCACTAAAATGATCTTAAATCCTAAGGTCGTTTTTGCTGAAGGTGTGGAAGTCACTCAGGAAACACTTGAGAAAATTCACGAAAAAGCCCATGCAAACTGCTTTATCGCTAATAGCTTAGCAACGGATATTCAAATAAAGTTTTGATGGTTATAGGCAAGTTCATGCAGATAGACTTGCCATAGACCAATTACCTTGCCGCAAAAATAACGATGAACCGTTAACCAGCACCAAATCTATAGGCAAAAAAATGGGCGTGGTCTTGGGAACTACAAGACCACGCCCTAACATTGAACAGACTCAGCTTAGCTGAATTAGCTTAAATTTCGGTTAAAAATTTACGTTAAGCCAACTACTTAGCCTTTATATCTTCCGCCATACCTTTCGCTGGCATAGGTTGCGCCTTCAATGCTGGAATAGGCTGCTTAATCAATTCATCCTTAAGATAGCTAATGGCGGTTTCGAGCTGTGCATCGTGGCCGTTAAAGGTCGCAAAGGGTAAGTTATCCACCTCGATATCCGGTGTTACACCATGACCTTCGAGTACCCAGCGACCATCCATCGCATACTGCGGATATTCGGCGACCCGCGCCATCCCTTTATCTGTGAGTGAGTTACGACCCGATAACCACACGCCAGCACCCGCCGTTTGCTTACCGATGAGCGGAGCAATTCCCAGCGCCTTGATCCCCGCCGAGAAGGTTTCACCATCTGAGTAAGTCAGCTCGTCGGTTAACACCACTAAATGCCCACGGAAAGTTTGCTGCATATTGGTATTAGGCGTGCCATGGGTTGGCTGCCAAAATGCCCAGGCGCGGCGTAACAGTTTTTCGATAATCCAACTATCAATATTGCCACCGCGGTTACGGCGAACGTCGATAATCAGACCGTCTTTATCATAATTGGTGTAAAACTCACGGGCGAAGCTCTCAATATCGCCGCCGCCCATGGCATATAAGTGCAGATAACCCATCTTGCCCTGGCTCGCCTTGGTCACGACCTCAGCATTATGATTAACCCAATCTAAATAACGTAATTGGCCATCGACCAGAGTGCTCACAGGCATCACCACGGTTTTATGGCTTTGGCTACCACGTTTAAGCTCCAGTAACACTTGCTTATCCTGTTGATTACGCAATAAGCGGGTCACATCAGCCACATTGCCCACCGGCGTGCCATTGATGGCGAGTAGCACATCGCCTTCTTTCGCATCGACTTCAATACGGCTCAAAGGTGATGCTTGGCTCGGCAGTTCGGGATCATTTCGATAAATGTGGGCAATTTTCACCCCGTCGCTAGTTTGCTGTAATCGAGCGCCTAAACTCGCGCCCTTAGCTGCATCAGGGTCCTTCGGCAAATCACCACCACGCACCTGCGAGTGCAACGAATCTAACTCGCCCATCATCTGCATAAAGATATCGTTTAGCTCATTACGATCCGTTAAACGTGCGAGTAATGGTTGGTACTTAGCCTTGGTTGCCTGCCAATCGAGACCGCGCATTTTTTTATCGAAGAAGGAATCTCTATGCATTAACCACGCATCTTCAAACATTTGTTGCCATTCTAAGCTTGGCGAAATCGCTAATTGCCATTGGTCAGTCTGTACCTTGGCATTGTCGGTATCGCCGAGTTTATCGCCCACATCAACAATCATCAGCGACTTTTCATCACTTTGTTTACGCAGCAACAACTTTTGACCATCAGCAGAGACACTGTAGTTAGCCACATCTTCAGCAAACACTTCGACTTTAGGGCGCTGTTCAGTGAACTTAACTGTCATGAGATTAGGTTGGCTTTCGTCACCAATCGCTTGGTCGAGTACATACAAACGACCATCAATGGCGGATAGCTGGCTGTAATTACCCGAATCAACAGGTACTTGCCATAAACGCTCACTAATTCCCGCCCAATCAATTTTTACAGGCGTCGGTTTATCTTTTGAGTCAGCTTTTTCTGCCGCCTTTGCCACTAATTCCGTTGGTTTACTGAAGGGGAACTTGGCATTCTTCACTAAGGCGATCGCAAAAATCTGGCTGCGCTTATCAAACACTGGCCCCATATTGCGGTCACCCCAAGGTGAACTTGGCGTTGCGGTAAACTGGCGATTGGAGAGGAAATATAACCACTGGCCATCACTACTAAAAGTCGGTGAATAGGATTCATACTTGTCACTGGTGAGTGCTTGGGCCTTATTCTCATCCACCGAATAGAGTACGATTTGTGGCCTTTGCTTGCCGATTTCAGCTTTGGTTAGCGCGATAAAACGACTGTCACTAGACCAGCGAATATCAGCGTAGGGACCAAGTCCCTCACCGTTGCTGATGATTTTTTGGTTTGTATTTTTCTTTAAATCCAATAGCCACACATTACCGTCGTTATCGTCATGGGCAAGATAACGACCATCGCTTGACTGACTCAGCGACATTCTAAAAGTATGACCATCTTTAGTAAGCTGTTTAGCACCACTGCTGCCATCGGCAGGAAATTGCCAAATTTCCTGTTGGCCGCTCATATCGCTGATGGCGTAAACCGACTTGCCGTCCTGACTCAGAATGGCATTGCGTACCCGATAAGTGCCAGGAAGCGCGACTTGCACTAACCGCGAGCCATCAGTCCCAGCAATCGCCACATGACTGCGGGCGGTAATCACCACTTTATCGCCAGCAAGGGCAAGATTAGCGGAGGTCGCATAATCCATCGGATCTTTTACCCAATGTTCGCGACGTTGGGCAAAATCGGAGGTTAATTCAATATCTAATAATGAGTCTTTAGCGGAGGCGATATCAAAAACATGAATATCTGCGCCCAACTGGAACACCACTTTGCCTTGATCCATACGGGCAGCGCGCATTTGCCAATCTTTATACTGAGTCAACTGTTTAGCATCACTGCCATCAAGCGCCATTGACCAGAGATTGTCATTACCATCGCTATCGCTAATAAAATAGAGTCTGTCTTGCCATAGCATAGGTTGGCGGACCGAGCCTTGGTGCTGCTTGCTAAGTAATTGTGCCTCGTCTTTACCACCCAGTTTAAAGCGCCATAATTCGCCCTTAGCGCCGCCGCGATATACTTTTGCATTATCGCCCGTCACCTGCAGGCCGAAACGGGTAAAATAGACATACTGATTATTGGCATCGATCACCCCTTCCACCGCATCGGCAAGTGGTAAGTCGGTCGTCGCCAAGGTTTCAGGGTTCACCAGTCGCAGCATCCAATTATTCGCGGGGCCAAAGCCAGTGTCGGTGGAATAAAGCACCTCTCCTTTACTGGTCCACCCTTGCACGCGCACTCGGCTGTTTTCGAAACTCACGCGTTTGGCCACACCACCAGCCACTGGTATCACATAAACCTCACTCGCGCCCTCATAATTGGCCACATAGGCCACCCATTTACCATCGGCAGACATTGCCGCGCCCAGTTCTTCAGCTGGCAAGGTAGTCAAGCGCGTCGCCGCCTTTTGGCCTAGGGTTTGCGTCCACAGATCCCCTTCAGCGGTAAACACTAAGGTCTGGTCATGCAACGCTGGCGCGCGGTAATAACCTTGATTGCTAGTCGATTGTGCTGCAAATACCTGCGCTGCAGACAAAGTGCCAAGGGCGAGCATGCAGCAGGCAACGGAGTGACGAAGTTTCATGTGTAATCTCTATCCTATTGTTATTGTTAGCAATGGACTTTCAAGTGGGCAAAATTCACCAATAATGACCCAAAGTCTAACCCAGTAACCCAACAAGCTAGCAGAAATTGATAGAGAGAGCAGTAACTTAAAATAAGAGATGTTTTAGCAAATGTGTCATAGACTTACCATTTTGCATACTCATTAGAATAGCGCTTATCTTGCTATATCAAACGTTAATAACCCAGCATACAAGCGATAAAATGGACCATGTTGATTGCTGATTTTCGATTGCTGTGCCAGCGAAATTTGCTGCCATTTATAGACAATTCGCGCAATTTCACCATTGATTGTTAACGCCTTAATGGCACGATTAAATTGCGCTAACTGCAGGGGAGACATACTCTGCTTACTTAGCATTAAGTGTATCGGATTATGGTCCAATATCGGTTTAAGTGCTGATAACCTGATCCCTTGGTGTTGACTTGCAATATAGGGCATCGCTATAGCATCCCCAATCATCAGATCCGCTCTGTCATAAGTGAGCATTTGCACTGATTTGTCGACATCAGGACTCAGTATCAATAAGTTTTCCAGTGCTAAACGTTCTCGAGTGTTCTCATAATCGGCACCATACCAACCACTGATTGGCACTAATAGCCGCAACTTTTGAGTAAAAATATCCTGCCATCGTTCTAACTTAACATTGTCTTTGTTTTCATCTAATACGAATAAGCGCACTTCTTCATCACGGTAGGGATCTGAAAAAAATGAATATTCTTCACGCTCGACGGTTTTTGTAGCACCCATCATTATATCTAGTGAGCCACTTTTCAGCATTTGATGTGAACGCTTCGCAGGGACATTGATAAAGTTAATCTCACATCCCAAAAACTCAGCAAACGCGCGCAGTAATTCAACATCCAGTCCTTGAGCCTCCCCCTGCATATCTTGCCAGGCATAGGGAGGCCAATCGTTATAACCGACTTTAATGGGATTCGAACAAGCGGAAGCATTCGCTTCGGATGGAACACTCCAAGCGGGGAAAATAAAAATATATAACAGCAAGATATGGCTAAACTGAAAAATGCACTTTGGCATTATCGTTGCCCCGTCGCGAGTTATTCTTCGATGATTTTACGGCTTAATGCTCAGTTTTTACGGCTTAATGCTATGTAAGCTACTACGGCTTATTTATGACTCGATCTAAGCTTAGTCGGCATCCCAACTTGATGCCATCAAGTTGCTCTGTACAGTCCATTGGTCGAACTAGCGTGAACAATAATAAAAACATCTATACAAAAGGAGTCAAACGACTCCCTTTGTATTTCATCAAGTTCCTGTTTATCGTCGTTTAAAAGATTAGGGCGTGTTGACGTTTCAGGGTTATTTTTGCAGCAATTTGGCTGATGTTTATGCAAGGCAAAGTCAGTGCTGTGTAGCATTCTACATAAACGGACGATAACGCAGCAGAAACTTCAGCCAAGTGCTGCCCAAAGGGTTCGTCTGGCAAGCACTTGCTCTTTGTCACTCGTCATTTGAGTAGAATAACTACACTTCATTCCTCGCTTCGTGAGCATGAGCTTGCCAGAACGAACAAAATTTAATCACGAAACGTCAACACACCCTAGTTTAATACCGCAAATAAATGGTTTTTTAGCTGGGCAAAATCAGCTGGTAATTCAGCCGATAATATTGTTTTGTGCTCTACCACTTTTAATTCAGGCGGAAGGGGTAAGTTAAGGGCAAGCTCCCTGTCGACCACATCCTTAAACTTAGCGGGATGGGCCGTACCTAAAAATATCCCTACTTCATCAGGCACTAAGTTAAGGGTTAACGCTTTAGCCGCAATCGCTGCATGGGGCTCAGATACATAACCTTTAGCATAAAGATCTGCTAACGCCTCCGAGGTTTGCACCTCTGACAGGCGAATCCCCACTAAGTCAGCCAATGGCCAACCGAGTTTCTCGCAAATAGCTTCAACGCGCGGCCAGTTGCTTGGCTCACTCACATCCATCGCATTGGACATAGTGGCTTGAGTGGGATTAGGCTGCCAATCGCCACTCTCTAAATAGCGTGGCACTGTGTCATTCGCATTAGTAGCAGCAATAAAACGTTTAACGGGTAACCCCATGGCTTTAGCAAACAAACCCGCGGTGAGATTACCAAAATTACCACTGGGCACGGCAATAACAGGATCGGCCTCATGGCGCTGTTTCGATTGGGCGACCGCTTCGAAGTAATAACAAATCTGTGCCAGTAAGCGACTGATGTTGATAGAGTTAGCTGAGTTTAAATGCAAACCATCACGCACATCGCTATCTTCAAATGCCTGTTTGACTAAGTGCTGGCAGGCATCGAAATCTGACTCAACCGCGACTGTGTGGATGTTCTTGCCTAAAGTAGTGAACATTTTTTCCTGTAGCTCACTGATTTTGCCCTTAGGATAAAGCACCACAACATTGACTTTATCTAGACCATAAAAGGCATCGGCCACTGCCGCCCCTGTATCCCCTGATGTCGCCGTTAAAATGGTTAAGCGCGAGTCTTGAGCAAAAACATTGATGCATTGCGCCATAAAGCGCGCGCCAAAATCCTTAAATGCTAAGGTCGGCCCATGGAAAAGTTCGAGGCACGAGCGCTGGTCATCGACTGCCACTAAGGGCAAATCGAAATTAAAGGCACGCTCAACCAGTTGATCGACCCTATCTTGACCCAATTCAGAGGCGAGCCAAGCACCGAGCACTTTTTTACTGCGCTCGACAAAAGGCATCGCCAGCAGCGCCTCAATATCGTGCAATACTGGAATTTGTGTAGGAAAAAACAACCCTCTGTCTTTACCAAGTCCTAATTGCACCGCTTCTTTAAAGCTCACTTTCTGCGAAGGGTGTTTTAAATTATATAGTTCCATGCTCACTCGACCTTATCAGTGCCAAACCTTTAAGGCTTGGGCTTAATGCTTTTAAAAGTAAGAAAATTAATCGACTCGGCGCGTGCCTTGCTCATCGAGGCGACAAACATGGGCAAAGCCCCCCGCTTCGGTCAGATAATGAGCCTCTAACCACGCCTTAGCGGCGTTAGCGATCGCGAGATCGTCAGTCACAGAAAACAGCGTTGGCCCGCTGCCCGAGATGCCAGTAGTTAACATGCCTAATTCGGCGAGCGCTGCTCTGGCATTGTCATAACCCGGAATCGCCGCTGCGCGGTAAGGTTCAGCCAATACATCCTTTAATACTTGAATCGCAAGCTTGGCGTTTTGCTGATAAGAGGCGTGCACAAAGGCACTCAAATAACGCCCAAAATCGATGGCCACTGACTTATCGTATTGTTCTGGCATGAGTTTACGCATCATGGCCGTAGAGAGTGAAATCCCAGGATACGCCACCACCCAATACCATTGTTTAAAACTGGGGATCGGCTCGCAGATAGCGCCGGGCACATTGAGCATTAGCTGCATACCGCCCAAATAACAGGGCGCGACATTGTCGTAATGCACGCTACCGCTGATCTTGCCCTCAAATTCGCCCATGAGTTCGAGTAGTGCTTGCTTATCGTATGGACGCTCAAAATGCTCGTTAAGCGCGTAAAGCGCTGCAACCACTGAACTGGCGCTCGA
Organism: Shewanella sp. Sh95; assembly: GCF_001308045.1. NCBI lineage: Bacteria > Pseudomonadati > Pseudomonadota > Gammaproteobacteria > Alteromonadales > Shewanellaceae > Shewanella > Shewanella sp. Sh95. Next base: position 8,211 of record NZ_LGYY01000158.1, on the reverse strand, counting down.
GCCTAAGCCACTGCCGACGGGCAAGTTTTTTTCTAGGGTTAATGCCACGCCTTGGTTTTCTTTCCCAAGGGCTTTTAAGAAAAACACCGCGCATTGATGGACGATATTCTCTTCGGGATTGCTGGGTAACTTATGCGCCCAAGCTCCCACTTGAGTGAGACTCACCCCCGCATCCGCCGCCGCAATCTTGACTCTATCGCCGAGTAAACTGCCATCGATAGGCGCAAGTGCTGCGCCCAATAAATCAAAGCCCACACCCACATTACCCATAGAGGCGGGAGCGTAAACGGTCAAACTCATACACTCACCTCACGAGTCCAATTTAAGGTTCTTAATACATCGGCAAAGGCACCTGCCGCAGTCACTTCTGTGCCCGCACCATAACCACGTAGCACAAAGGGAATCGGCTGATAATAACGGCTGTAGAATGCCAAGGCATTTTCACCGCCTTTTACGCTATAAAGTGGATCGGTAGCATCGACTTCGGTGATACGCACATAGCACGCGCCTTCTTCAATCTGCCCCACATAACGCAGCACTTTACCCTGCGCTTTCGCCTCAGCCACTCGCGCCGCAATCGCCGCATCAGCCTCGGGTAAACGCGCCATAAAACTTTCCACATCGCCTGAATCATCAAAACCTGCGGGTAAGACTGAGTCGACAACAATATCATTTAGCTCAAGTTTCAAACCCACTTCACGGGCCAAAATCAGTACCTTACGCGCCACATCCATGCCACTTAAATCATCGCGAGGATCGGGTTCAGTAAAGCATTTTTCCCGCGCCAGTTTAGTCGCCTCAGAAAGTGACATACACTCCTCGAGTTTACCGAAGATAAAGGATAAGGAGCCTGACAAAATACCGTTAAACTTGTGTAACTTATCGCCAGCAAATAACAGTTTCTTCAAGTTATCGATAACGGGTAATCCGGCGCCCACGTTGGTCTCATACAGGAACTGACGACGTTGTTTTAATGCTGTTTGACGCAAAGCTTGGTAATAGGCGTAATCACGAGTGTTGGCCTTTTTATTCGGCGTCACCACGTGCATGCCCGCGTTCATCACCTCTAAATACTGGTTCGATACTTGATCGCTTGAAGTACAATCCACCAGCACAGGGTTTAATAATTGTTGTTCTTTCACCCACGCCAATAGCGCAGGTAAATCGCTTGGCTGCTGACTGTCGGCAAGCAGGTTTTGCCAATTGTTTAAATCAATACCCGCACTATCGAGTAACATCTTGCTTGAATTCACGATGCCGCAGACACGAATGCTAATGTGCTGCTCTTTTAGCACACTCGCCTGTTGTTTGATCTGCTCGAGTAAGCCTGCGCCAACGTTACCACACCCCACTAAAAACACATCTAGATACTGCTGCACATCGAAAAAGCCCTGATGACAGGCGGCAACCGCATGTTTGGTCTTTCGCTGCTCAATCACAGTTGAAATAGAACGTTCAGAAGAGCCTTGGGCAATCGCGATAATATTCACACTCGCCTGCGCTAATGCTTGGAAAAACCGCGCCGCCACACCTTTATGGGTACGCATGCCATCGCCAATTAACGAGACAATGGCTAAGTCATGGCGCATTGCAATCGGTTCTAACAAGTCACTTTTAATTTCTAACTCAAACTCTTGCTCAAGCGCCGATTTCACCTTGGCGGACTCACTGGTCGCCACACAAAAGCTGATGCTGTATTCGCAAGAACTCTGGGTGATGAGTGACACGGAAACACCGCTACGGGAAATCGCTGCTAGTGTGCGGCTCGCCATACCGACCATGCCTTTCATACCAGGGCCTGATACATCAAACATGGTTTGATTATCGAGGTTTGAAATGGCTTTAACCTGCAAGCCGCTCTGATCGGCCTGATTCGATACCAGAGTGCCGGGCGCATCGGGATTAAAGCTGTTTTTGATATAACAGGGGATGTGGAACTGGGCGATAGGCGCAATGGTTTTAGGATGCAGCACCTTAGCCCCAAAGTAAGACAGCTCCATCGCCTCTTGATAACTGAGCTGTGACAACAACTTAGCATCGGTAACAACCCGAGGATCTGTATTGTATACGCCGTCAACGTCGGTCCAAATCTCGCAGCTTGAAGCATCTAAACAAGCGGCCAGCACGGCAGCAGAGTAATCAGAACCGTTACGGCCTAAGGTCACAACCTTGCCGTCTTCATCGGCGGCGGTAAAGCCGGGCATCACCCAAACCCGCTTCTCATCGAGGGCAAGATTTTTAAATCGCGGTTTGCTGACAGCAATATCGACCACGGATTCTAGCGGACGACCACGGCCTAAAAATAGTTCACGTGGGTCTAGCTGCGCCGAAGTAATGCCTTTTGCCAGCATGACTTGCTCCATCAACGCAGCAGACAAACGCTCACCCGCAACCACGATCTCGGCGCGCACCCCGTCAGGGCATTCCTGCAACAGCGTAATACCGCGTAATCTGTCCTGCCAACGTGCAAGCTGCGCGCTTAGTCCGGCGAACAGCACTTCGCTCTGGCTACTAGAGAGTCCAGAACTGACCGCATCCTGATAGAGCGAGGTAAACACCCGCTCAACGTGTTGAATGACTGGTGAATAATCTTCCCCTTTCACCGCCACATCGACCATTTCAAGCAGAGCGTTTGTCACTGTTGCAGGCGCAGAGAGCACTGTCGCGACTGGCTCAGCTTTCGCTGCCTTGGCCACAATATCCGCCGCCATTGAAAATCGCTGCCAATTTGCAAGCGAGGTACCACCAAATTTCATCACTTTCATCTTGATCTCCTGTACCGCGCCCGACTAAGAAACATAAGCTAAAAACAAAAAAGCCCGCTTCTTTGTGGGAAGCGGGCTCGTCGTTAAAATTCTTTAGGGTGTATCAGCCCGCCCCCACTCTGGTTGTAGTGGTGGTTGTAATAATGGTAATTACTACGAAACCAAGGCTATGCATACGTTTAGACTTATCTATGTCAATGTGATGTTAAACAGAATTGCCTTTTTCACCTAACCTTGTCAACCCCCAAACTGGATTATTTATGCACAAATCTTTCACTTGAGTAAATTAGTGATTCAAGATTAATAAATATCAAGTTTTCATAGGCTAAAAATACGTTTTCATCAATACAAAACTGTTTACGTAAACGTAATGCTAGACAATTACAATCAATTTAACCTATTAAAAAATAAATAATTTATAATGATATTTTTTCATCATTCGAAAATTAAAGCATTTCAGTCTGTTTCCACACATAACAAAGGGCAACTCATAAAAAACCACAATTCATCTTTTGTATCGTCATTAATCTCAGTAAATCGAACTCACAAAAAGCTGTGCGATATCTAACATAAGCAACTTCAAATTATCGCCAGCACCCTAAAAGCGCGTTATTATGCGCGCACATTCCGAACCGGAGGCGATATGAAGATCACCCAACACAGCGCGGTAACCATTCATTACCGTTTATCAGATCAAGAAGGCAGACTTTTAGAAGACTCTTTTGATGCCGAACCAATGTTGTATCTGCATGGTACAGAAAACCTAATCCCAGGATTAGAAGCCGCATTAGAAGGTAAAATTAAGGGCGAAAAACTGGACGTGACGATCAGTGCCGAAGAGGCCTATGGTCCGTACCATGATGGCCTTCGCCAGGCAGTACCATTAGAAGCATTTGGTGATATCGAAGACATCGTGCCAGGTATGCGCTTTATTGCAGAAACTGAAATGGGCCAGCGTCCAGTTCAAGTCATCGAAGTTAAAGATGATGTTGTGATTGTTGATGGCAACCATCCATTAGCAGGCCAAGCACTCAGCTTTAGCATTGAAGTCATCGATGTACGTGAAGCGACAGCTGAAGAAATTGCCCATGGACATATTCATGCACACGGCGGATGTGGCAGTCATGGACACAGCCATGAACATGACCATGGCGGCGGATGCTGTGGTGGCTCAGGTCATGATGTTGGTGGCTGCTGCGGGGGTTCTGATGACCATGGGCATCACCACCATGACCATGATCACGAAGCTTGTGACACACCTAAAGCGGGATGTGATGGCAACGGTGGCTGCGGCTGCCGCGGCTAATGTAGGTTCACAAGCCTAATAGCCCTCCCAGAGGAGCTGATAAAAAAGCACTTCCTTAAATAAGGAGGTGCTTTTTTTATCGCCAAATGATTATAATCAGCAGGTAAATAGGGAAGTTTAAAATCAAACAGCATTTTCAGCTGAAAAAACAATATTTTCAAATCGATATAAACATCACGCAACGGAGTGCATATGTTAGCAAAACCAGTATATGAAGTTTTACCCTTTGGCTATATGGTACTAGGCTGTTTAAGCTTTATGCTGCTAGAACCTGATTATGCGCTGATTGCTGCTCTTGTTGTGTTTGTTTTGGGCGCCAGAATTTACAATTTACGTTCTCAAAATCGCCGAACCGATCCTGTAAAACGCCGAAAATCTGGATATCTACCTAAGACAATTTACGATTTATTGCCTTTTATTTATCTCTTTTCTGCCTTAGCTATTTTTAAATTTTTCCCTAAAAATCTTTATCCTTTGCTGGCCATTATGTTACTCAGTTATAGTTTTTATATTCTCGTTAGACGCTCCATCCACCGCCGACATAAAATACCGACAACTCCCCGGTTTTAATCAAATATCTAGTCCAATGGAGCCCAAATAATTAACTGATAAGCTGTTGGATTTTATCCCTATGGCTGGGTTCCATATTCTTTAAATAGTTTGAACAACGGGTAATAGTCGCAATACTCACCTGATACTCGGCAGCAATTTGTCTCTGGCTCATTTCTCCATTTAGCAATAGCTGGAAGACTTTTAGCCGACCGGCAATAGCGCTGCGCTCTTCCTCGGTCAGCAATAAATGAAACAATACCGACAGCTCTTCATAATTCCCATGGCTCAAAATTTTTTCTAATACTAAGTCCCAATTGGCTCGCATAATCGCCCCATAAGTATTGTTTAAGCATTACAACGGCAGTTTAGCAGATTTACTCTACCGGCAAATAACTTGTTACGTTTATCCCTCTTATCTAGACAAAAACTGACAAATTTGCTTCTAGTACATTGAGTTAATTTGTGTACAATAGCAGAGCAATGTCACACTTCGACGCTAATTTGTGAGAATACGATGAAAAAATTACTCCTAACTCTCGTTGCCGGTACCTTATTGGCTTCAACTGCTCAAGCACACAATTTTGAAGATGCAAAAGATGCGATTCAATATCGCCAATCTGGATTCAGCTTAATTGCTTATAACTTTGGTGATATGGGCGCCATGATGAAAGGTAAAAAGCCTTTCGATGCTGAAACCTTTGCGATGCGCGCAAAAAATGTCGCTGCGCTTTCACACATCCCTTTCGAAGGTTTTATTGAAGGTTCAGATAAAGGCGATACCGAAGCCCTAGCCAAAGTATGGCAAGACAAGGCGGACTTTGAGGCTAAGATGAAAACCTTCCAAGAAAATGCTGCAATTTTAGCGACTGTTGCTCAGAAAGGTGACCAAGCTGAAATCAAGCAAGCCTTTATGGATACTGGCAAGAGCTGTAAAGGCTGCCATGACGTTTACAAAAAAGATTAATGTTCACGTAATCTCTTGTAAAAAGCCTGCAATATACAGGCTTTTTACTCCTGAGCATCCGCTAAAGCACTTGCACTACAGGCCACATCAAATAAGTAAATACAACGCCTGCGATGATTAACAGCAGGATTAATGCCAGCCACAGTGATTTAAAAACCAACTGAGACTCTAACTTTGCGTACTCAAGCTTAGATACACGCTTGTAACCGCTAACCATCGCACCTACTAACTTGTCACCTTTAAGCGCGTGCACAATAACTGCCAACACATGCACGGCAGTTAAGGCTAAGATCAGGTTAAAATTCATCTTATGTAACCAAGTGAGAAACGAACCCGTATCAGCACTCACATAGCTGTATAGCGGACCTTCGGTAAACACATCATCGGTAGCAAACAGTCCAGTAATTAGCTGTAAGCTAATAATGGCAATCAACACAATCACCATATAACCGCCCATCGGATTATGTCCTAATACCACAGACACGCCCTTTGATCGAACTTCGTTTAAATACTCAAACACAACCCTAGGGTGGTGCACGAAGTGGCTAAATCTGGCTGTATCACTGCCAATTAAGCCCCACAAAAGACGAAAGCCAATCAAGATCAACAGACTATAAGCAAAGATCTGGTGCCATTGCATTTCGCCCACTTCGGCGCTCCACCACAATAAGGCCATTAGGGCCACCATGCCCCAGTGAAAAAAGCGTATGGGTAAATCCCAGACCTTAACTTTGATATGTTCGGTTTCCATAATACCTGCCACTCGACGAAACAATGAAATAAGTGAAGGTATTTTATCGGGATCTAATGAAAAACTTAAAGTAAAGATAGGTAAATGATAGGAAAGACTGCAGAGTTATCCCATCAAATATGGCCTGTTCTGATAGCCAATACAAGCCTTTTTGGCTAAGAATCACCGAGATTTGTCTAAGCGATCAAATATCCAACGAACAGTATCTAACCGGACAAAAAATGTGATTTAGATCTCGTTTTTAAAGGTGTAGATTGGTAATCTGAAACTGAAGAAAATAAATAGAAGGTTCGACATATGCTAAAGATTACGAGCAAGCAATTAGAAGTAACTGCCCCAATCCGTGAACGCATTGAAAGCCGTTTGGAGAAACTTTCTAGACATGATGTGCAGTTGATTAATCCCCATGTCATTATTACCGAGGAGAAACCTGGTTTCAAAATTGAAGCGTCGGTTGGCATCCCAAATGGAGAACTTTTTGCTCAAGCTAAACACGATAATCTTTATGCAGCTATCACTGCTATGGGTCAAAAATTAGAGAAGCAACTCAATCGTTTAACCCACAAACCTGAAGCACAACGTTTTACATCCATTGCTCATCCCGAAGAGGCTATTAATGTCGAGGATGATTACGAGGAGGAAGATGCAGCTTAAGTTACTCAATGTAGTGCGAGACCACATCACTTCGAGAGCATAAAAGTAGATAAGGTTTAATAGGTCACATTTTTTAGCAAAAGTTTGATAGACCATCCTAATGGCCAGTAAAAAGAGTGTGAACCTTTAAAGAACTACTACACTTTACTAAGTGACAGCAGAATCGAAGTGATGTGAATTTCAGCTTAATAGCATTTAATACCACCACAAGAAGGAGTACGCCGCCATACAAAACTCACACTCAAAAACAGTGACACAGGTAGTCACATAAAGCATTAAAGCAGCCACATAAATTCGGTAACGCCAAGCTGTAATGTTTATGCGTTTCCCATCTGGTTATCAAATGAGATGCGAGGTTACTAAAAGTACAAACCGATGACCAAAAACTAACGACAAATACACTAAGGGGTGTTAACTCACGAGTCGATCATTAAGGAGTAACCTACTACATCATATTGCCAGTTTAAGTCTTACACACTCTTCAAGCACAAATGTAACAACCAAGAGGAGGACGTTAGCAATAGAGCCACATAGGTACCATGAAAGGCCACTTTAGGTGAATTAGCTTCTTAACAGTCAAACAATATGAGGAGGTTAATAGCGTTATCGGTAATATGAGCAATTGGGCATATTACAAATAGTGAGTAAAAAGAATTTAGATAACACGGAACAAGGCGAGCTGCTTAACAGCAAAATACCCAGTACCTTTTTAAGTACTAATATCGGCCAGATTTCTTTATCTATGTTCTAAAGTGTAATCGTAAGTGAAAATGTAAGCTAAAGTTGTAAGTTGAAAAGTGAGTTAACATGCTGAATAAACAAATCTAATGCAATATCTGTTTGTTTATTCACAAAGCGTCGAGGGCGTTCAAAATTCTGTGTCAGGCTAATTTTTAAATTTCCAGCACGCTATCTAAACGTCCTTCAAAATAAATCGCTAACTGAGATAAACAAAGGCTCCAATTGTGGATTGGCATGGTCCATTTATCTGAGGCGTTTAATATGCCTGCGTAAAGTAGCTTCAACAAGCTATTTTCATTAGGAAAAGCACCTTTGGTTTTGGTGAGCTTTCTAAATTGGCGATGCACAGCCCTGAAGGATCCCCTCATAAATCAGCCATAGCATAGCCATATTTGAGCAACTGATTGGCGAATAATACCCAGGCCGCCAGCAATTCTTTCTCCGTGATTTGATAATCAGGCCGCCTGAGTACCTCCAA
>NZ_LGYY01000151.1:0-4303 GCF_001308045.1 Shewanella sp. Sh95 | reverse complement strand
TAAATGGACCATGCCAATCCACAATTGGAGCCTTTGTTTATCTCAGTTAGCGATTTATTTTGAAGGACGTTTAGATAGCGTGCTGGAAATTTAAAAATTAGCCTGACACAGAATTTTGAACGCCCTCCTTGGGAATGTTGACGGAGCAACAACGCAAATTAATGGTGGAACATACTGTCGATTAATTAAAGGCTCGGATACATTTACAAATCTTAACGGGGCTACTGTTGGAGTCAAAAATGCATTCGGTACAGTTCTTTCCTACACTAGCAATGTCACTTACAGTAATGGGAAAGTGTGTGTTCCTGGTACAATGGGCTTTGGATGTTACTCGAGCAATGATATATCTATTGATTACAAAGCATCTGATATGTGTTTATCGAAAAACTCCTTTCAGCAATCTATTGAGTATAATGGAAAAAATGGTACGGTCTTGAAGTTTACCTACCGTGAGTTTAGCGACAATATGGCAAGAGCTCCATTCACAACAGATTTCACGATAGACCTCGATGAAGGTAATGTCATGAAATATAAAGGAGCTAAATTTGAAATACTTAGATCTTCAAATACAGAAATCACATATAAACTAATAAGTAATTTCAATAGTTAACCATAATGCATTGACTCTTGAAGGTTTCTGTTACACGTATGCTGTGTTACACTTTGTGCTACATAAACCTCGTCAGGTTTCTATAAGAATCAGAGTGTTAGAGAATAGGCTCAACAAGTGCCGCCTCCACCAAATATAAGAACGAAGACGTCTCAGGACGTCTTTTTTCTTACCTTAAACAAATTAAAATCAATAACTTACGGTGCATTAACGTCTAATTACGTCCAACTACAGCTTTGATTTTTGGGTACACCTGAGGGTACACGGCCTTGACTTCGAAACTACAGTGTCCCCATCATGACCATTGTCACTACTCGCCTAACAGATAAAGAAATCAAAACGGCAAAACCAAGGGATAAAGAATATAACCTATTTGACGATGACAGACTCCGCTTAAGAATTATCCAAACAATGGATTTTGAACTATTACAATCCCCCCATGTTTCGGGTATTTGTGCGCAATTGTAGACGATGCATCATAAGCTGTTTAGATAAACGCTCAATCATTGAACAAATGGATTCAGAAACACTATCAACCTCTTGTGTCTTGATATATTTTCTCCGCCAAACCTCAGCTAAAGTGAAAATAAGTTGTTCCGCTTGACTTAGAGATTGATGTGATAACTCTCTGATAAATAAAACTCTACAGCATTCAAAAAAGCAATGTAGCACAATATTATCCTGTAGTTTCTGCTCATTCATTGTTTTATCGAGAACTAACCATTGTGGCTGACCTTCAATAAAAATAATCGCAGACATAATATTAGTGACTGACGCTAATGACGTACCGCCACAACATAAGTCGTGAATATTTTCACAAGCAGCCAAACTCAATTGAAGTCGATAGGCAAGCTGGGCTTTTAACCATTGATGACTCACTGCTGTCACAAACGTCATGAACTAACCTTTAGCGATAGAGTTTTACGGTTTGAGGTATCACGTTAAACTTCGTACCTAAATGTGCAAAAAACACTTGAGCAAGCATAGATATGCTACGATAAAAATCAGTCTTTGCATGAAGCTCTGCTAATGCCAAACAGCGTCCCACCCAAGGTAAAGTATGTTGTTGCAACAATAGCGTGCAGACTCTCACCTTTTGTGTGTCATTGGGGTTTAACGCTAATTCATCAAACAAGTATTGCAACACTAATAAAATCAAGCCTAAATGGTCTACGGGTTCATTTCGCGTCAGAGATAACTCGATACCATGGGTGTTATAAAAGCTAACCAGATTTTGAGTCGAAGCCTCATTCAGTAGCTGTCCCTCACTGGTATATACCGATCCCCAGGGGGCAGCCTTAGGATCGCCAGGGCCAAAAAATAGCTGCCCATAATCTAATTGAAGCTCGATTAATTGCGATTCATCGTCCTGCCATTGAGTCAAATAGCTACTTAGCAAAGCTTTTCCTGACTGTTCACCTGTCGAGAGTTCAAGCTCTGGCCACTGTGTTGCTAACTCATCTCGCTTAAATTGTGTCAGTAACGGCATATTAGGGTACGAGTACAAAATGTTATGTAGCACTTTTGCCATTGCACCCCAGGTTTGGTAATCATTCGTGTTGATTGTTGACATAGTGTTCCTTTTACAAACGAAGAAAAACGAGGGGACTAAGCCCCCCATTTTCACTATTACACTTCTGCGGGGTTTAATAATTGCCCACTACCACCAACTGGTTGACCATTTCGATTGGCCTTAATAATCAAGTTTGGTGAAGTAATTGAGGGCGATGGTAAGGGGGCAATATGACCATCACCCTCTCCATATTTCGCTCGTAAATTATCCATAGTGTCAAAGTCGAGTGCCCGTAAAGGACAAGAATCAACGCAAATAGGCTTTTTACCTTCCGCGAGTCTATCGCTGCAACCATCACATTTAGTCATCACCTTACGCTCAATATCTAGCTGTGGGGCATCATATGGACAGGCTCTCGCGCAACTTTCACAACCAATACAAAGTTCAGTGGCAACTTGGACTAATCCATCTTCACGGCGCTTATGCATTGCACCTGTTGGACAGGCTTTAACACACACAGGCTCACTGCAATGGTTACAACCAATAGACATGTAGTAAGCAAAGACATTTTGCTCAAAACTACCATCGACGTTTTGCGACCAATTACCACCACCATATTCATAAACACGGCGCCAAATAATACCGGGCAAATTAGCGACACCATTATTCATCACATCATCTTTTGCGCGAACCAAGCCAGTCATGCGATCCTTACAGGCAATATGACAGGTTTTACAGCCAGTACATTTGCTGCTATCGAAATAGAAACCATATTGTGTTTGTTGAGTCATTTTCATCTACCCCTTATGCCTTGACGATCTGCACGCGATTGGTGTGTTGTGGGTTTCCCTTTGCGAAAGGGCTTGGTTGGTAACGAGTTAACGTATTAATACAGCCACCAACATCAATTGGGTGCCCGCTCCTTCCAATCCGAGCGATATCAGGTTGATACCAAGCACCCTGACCTAAAGCCACAACACCTGGGGCAACCCTTGGGGTAATCCGTACAGGTAATTCAACTGTGCCACGATCGTTCCACATCTGTACTTTATCGCCACTTCTTAAACCACGACCTAAGGCATCAGTTGGGTTCATCCATACTGCATCTTCTGCGGCTTCGCGCAGCCATGGCACGTTATGATAACTTGAGTGTGTACGCCCCTTAGTGTGATAACCCATTAATTGCAGAGGATAATCATCCTTAGTATCTTCATCGTCGTAGCCTTCCCATGTGGGTTGATACATGGGGATTGCAGTGATGTAATCGCCTTTAATATTAGGATTAAAGATCCAGTCTTTACCCTTTTGCGCCATCGACAATGAGTAGATCTCTACCTTACCGGATGGTGTGCTCACCGCTTTACCGCCATTGATATAGCTATCGAGTGCAAGTACTGGCGTCTTACTAAACGCACGGAACACACCAATCTTTTGCGCTTCAGCGTAACTGTTAGGGAATGCAGGTTGTGCATCCGTATTCGCGCTATTTGTGCGAGTCTTTTGGTATAGTTCCTCTAACCAAGCGGCTTCATCTTTACCTTCTGTGTACTCCGCTTCTTTACCCATTTTGGCAGCAATTAAGCGTCCCATTTCAAACATCGAAATGCTTTCCCACATCGGCTTAACGGCAGCCTTCATGGCAACGAGATAACCCATGATCCCGGATGCATAGCTATCATTGACTAAGTCATTCGACTCTAACCAAGTGGTATCTGGTAGTAAGATGTCCGCATAACGTGCGCTCGGTGTCATCCAGCAATCACACACGACTATAAGCTCACATTTGCTGTCATCTTCGAGGATTTTAGCGGTACCGTTACAGTCTGAATGTTGGTTAATTAATGCGTTACTGTTAATCGCAAATACCGCTTTAATATCTGCGCCAAGTGGAGTATCTAAATCAGCTGTACCACGGATCCCATCTTTACGCGCCGTCATTTCATGGCCACGCTCTATCGCTTCTGCCCAAGTAAAGAAAGAAATGGATTCTTTAACCGGATTATTACCACCGCTCATACCTGCACGGTTTAAACTGCCTTGATAAGGCAATGCACTGAAGGATCCCCTCATAAATCAGCCATAGCATAGCCATATTTGAGCAACTGATTGGCGAATAATACCCAGGCCGCCAGCAATTCTTTCTCCGTGATTTGATAATCAGGCCGCCTGAGTACCTCCAA
>NZ_LGYY01000066.1:0-4897 GCF_001308045.1 Shewanella sp. Sh95 | reverse complement strand
GGCGGGTAATATGAGTACGGGCGAGTGCTTCTGAGAGTTGCATAAAAAAATCCGATGACATGAGGTCATCGGATTTTGATCTTTTCAGCGAGATCGTCAAGCGATCTGTCTTAACTGATCGGCATTACACCCTAAGGTGCGTTTTTTGTTTCGCGCAAAGCGATTATGACAGACGGTCAAGCACCGCTTGAGTGAAGTCAGTCGTACCGTGGGTGCCGCCTAAATCGCGAGTCGTACGGTCGCCTTCTTCAATCACTGCCGATACGGCTTTACGGATCATATCGGCTTTATCAGCCATGCCTAAGTATTCCAGCATTTGGATAGAGGCTAAGATCACTGAGGTTGGGTTAGCGAGGTTTTTACCTGCGATATCTGGCGCACTGCCGTGAACGGCTTCGAAAATCGCTGCATCACGGCCAATGTTGGCACCGGGTGCCATACCTAAACCACCGACTAAACCTGCACACAGATCCGACAGAATGTCACCAAACAGGTTGGTGGTCACGATAACGTCGAAGTTTTCTGGGTTCATCACTAGCTTCATGCAAGTCGCATCGACGATCATTTCTTCGGTTTTGATGTCTGGGTAGCGTTGGCTCACTTCACGGGCCACTTTCAGGAACAGACCTGAAGTTGACTTCATGATGTTTGCTTTATGCACGATAGTGACTTTTTTACGGTTTTCTTTGCGGGCCAGTTCGTAGGCGAATGTCGCGATTTGCTCAGCGCCTTGACGAGTGACAATACTGGTCGCTTCTGCGGTGCTGCCGTCTTCAGAAACCTTCTGACCGTGGCCTGAGTACATGCCTTCGGTGTTTTCACGCACTGTGATGATATCAATGTTTTCATAACGGGCTTGAGTGCCTTTGAAAGACAACACAGGACGCACGTTAGCGTACAGGCCGAATTTCTTACGTAATGTCACGTTGATAGAGGTAAAACCTTCGCCTACAGGCGTAGTTAGCGGGCCTTTTAGGGTGATGCGGTTTTTTTCGATCAGTTCTAAAGTACGCTGCGGAAGTAGTTCGCCTTGCTTCTCGAGAGCGGTTAAGCCTGCATCTGCAAATTCATATTCAAAATCACAACCTGCTTTATCAAGAATTTTTAAGGCTGAATCAATAATACTTGGGCCAATTCCATCACCTGGAATTACGGTTATCGTTCTTTTTGACATGGAGAAGTCCTTCCACGGTTCGTCGTTACTGCAATTGTCCGCCCCGGGATCAGCCGGGTAACATGACTATGAATTTGGTATTTTTTCTCCCTATTATTTTAACCGTGTTTGGTCAAACTTCACAGGAATTAGTGAGCAATATCACGATTTTTTATTGGGTAAAACTTGTAAAAATACTGGGTTATAACGATGATGGAGAGCCAATGGTTAAAAAAGTCTACTTTAGTCTAACAACTACATAAAAGAGGAAGACATTGAAGTTATTACCTATCACATCGCTAGTGCTGTTATCCCTCGGAATATTGCCGCATGCCCATGCTGAAACTAGCACTAAACCCCTTACCCTAAACGACATCATGCATTTTGAGTCCCTCGAAAAGCCCGTTATCGCTGACAATGGTCAGGTGCTGGCGGTTGAGGTGGCGCCGGATCGTGGCGATAGCCATGGTTTAATTAAAAATCTGCAATCAGGAAAAGACTTTCAGATTGAAGGCGGCTCAGACCCTATCGTGAGTCACACAGGCCGTTATGTAGCGATGGCGGTTAAGCCTAGTTTGCTTAAAGTTGAAACCAGCGATGCTAAAGCTAAGAAAAAGCTTAAGGCCGATATGGTGTTGCTCGATACCCAAACGGGCACGCAAACCAAATTTGAACGGGTAAAAGAATTTGTCTTTAGTGACGATGGCGCGCATTTAGCCATTTGGTTTGAAGTCGACGAAGAGGCCAAGAAAGACGCCAAAGAGAAGAGCGAAGGCATCGAAGATAAGCCCAAAGCCGAAAAGGTGAAGATTGATAAGTTCGACCAAGGCCGTCGTTTTAGCTTAGTGAATCTATCTTCGCCTTCGCAGCGGGTGGATCTGGAGCATGTGACCGCCTATCAGTTTGATAAAGACAGTCGCCGCTTGGCCGTCACGGTTAATGATATCGAAGCAAAGCAACATCAATTACAACTAATTGATTTGAAAAACTACAAAAAATCAACGGTATTTGAGTCTCAAACCCAACAAATAGGCGCGCTAGCACTTTCAAAAAATGGTCGCTGGCTGGCCTTTACTCAAGGAGATGCGAGTGAATTACCCTATGGCCGCAGCTATCAGTTAAGCCTAGTCGATATCGCTTCGGGCAAAATTCGCCCTGTGCCAAACACTAAAGAGTGGACGTTAAATCGTTACGCCAGTTTAAACTTTTCATTAGACAGTGAACGGCTCTTCTTTGGCCGTGTGCCTGAGGTGAGCCAACAGCTCAGCCTGAAGAAAATCGCCGAAGAAAAAGATCTTTATGATAAAGAGATTGTGACTGGCCAGCGCGGGCTTAAGGTTTGGCATGGGGAAGATCCGCGGATTAAACCCCATGAAATCAAGCAATATGAAGCAGAGCAAAAGCGTACTTATTTAGCCGTGTTGCATTTAGGCTCTAACAATGTGGTGCAGCTTGGCGATAAAACGGTGCCAGATGTGGCCCTGTCACAGCACAAGCGTTATATGCTGGCAAGTTCTGACTTACCCTATCGCAAGATGATCACTTGGGCAGGGTTCTATCAAGATTATTACTTGGTGGATATCAACACGGGTCGCAAGTTGCCGCTGTTAACCCAACAACCCAGTGATGCTGAGCCAAGCTTATCGGGCGACGGTAAATATGTGGCCTATTATCAGCAAGGTCATGTGTATTTATACGATATTGCCGAAGGTCGCCGCACTAATCTGACCCAGTCTTTAAAGGTGAGTTTTGCCGATGAAGATCATGATTCTCCCTCCAATGCACCGGGTTATGGTTTTGGCCCTTGGCTTAAGGACGATGCCGGCTTCCTTGTCTACGATAAATTCGATGTGTGGCAGTTTAACACCGCATCGAAAACGGGCTTTGCCTTAACAGCAGGGCAGGGACGCGCTCAAAAAATTCAATATCGTGTCGAAGGTTTAGTCGATAATCCCGATGAGCCAACGACGCTTGCCTACAACGCTACTGTGCTGCTGCATGGTTACAGCGACAAGACTAAGGCCGATGGTTTTTATCAAGCGACCCTTGGCGAAGCGGGCGTTAAGCCCCTGATGGAAGGCGAGTATAAATTAACTGTGCTTGGGCGCAGTAAAGATGCCGATACCTTGGTATTTTCTAAGGAGCGATTTGATCTCTTCCCCGATTTATACACCGCAAGCTATCAAGCGCCACAACAAGCAGTGAAGCAAACCGATTTTGATAAGCAGCGCCAAGCTTTTAATTGGAGCCAAGCTGAATTAGTGCATTGGATCAATGGTGATGGTAAACCCCTCGATGGTGTGTTGATAAAACCGACCAACTATCAAGCGGGCGAGCGTTATCCTGTGCTGGTGTACTACTATGAATTGATGACCGACAGACTGCATGCCTTTCCGCAAATGAAGGTCAACCATAGACCTAACTTCGCTTGGTATGTCAATAATGGTTATGCGGTATTTTTGCCGGATATTCGTTTCGATATCGGTTATCCCGGTGCTAGCTCAGTACAAACATTGACCTCGGGCGTGCAAAAGCTTATCGATATGGGTGTTGCCGATGCTAACGCCATTGGTTTACAAGGACACTCTTGGAGCGGTTATCAAACGGCGTTTGCCATCACCCAAACTAAGATGTTTAAAGCCGCGGTGGCTGGTGCGCCAGTGGCGAATATGACCAGCGCCTACAGCGGTATTCGCCATGGCACCGGCATTGCACGCCAATTCCAATACGAAACAGGCCAAAGCCGCATAGGTGCAAGTTTATTTGCAGCGCCACAAAAATACATTGAGAACTCGCCCGTGTTTTATGCCGATCGCATTAATACGCCGTTGATGATCATGTTTGGCGATAAAGACGATGCGGTGCCCTGGGAGCAAGGTGTTGAAATGTACTTAGCGATGCGCCGTGCGGGTAAAGATGTGGTGTTTTTACAATATGAAGATGAACCACATCATCTGAAGAAATACCCTAATAAGCTCGATTACAGCATTCGGATGATGGAATACTTCGACCATTATCTTAAAGGCAAACCCGCGCCAACTTGGTTAAGCCAAGGCGAAGCCTATGTCGAATATAAAGCCGATGATGAGTAATCGTCTGTTTTAGGTTTATCTATAAGCAAACGCCACCATAAGGTGGCGTTTTTTATGGCAAAAAGGGCGCGAGCTAGCTCATTGAAATAGTCCTTTTATCCCCTTGGAATTACCATGGCTCACCTGTTTGGCATTAGCGTAGTCTGTAAGTTTTAAAGAAATACAAAGCATGCTTTGGGGCAAGAAGAGCGTTAAATATTGGAAGACGAATATCATTGCTTGGTTATTGAATGCAGACCATATTTAAGGGCGAACCATGGTATTTGCTCAACGACACGGTGAATAGAAATCTAGGATTTCTAAGCTTATGAACGAGAGCCATGGATGGCGAACAGGCCGTTAAACAGGGATGTTGTTCAAGTCCATCCGTTAATGCTCGACCGCCCCGTCTGATGTTAATGGATTCACGAATGCCGCGATGGCATGGATGCCAAAGAGCGGCCATGGGGCGGACGGTCGTCTCGCTAATCACCATGGCTCACCTGTTTAGCATTAGCGTGGTCTGTAAGTTTTAAAGAAATACGAAGCACGCTTTGGGACAGAAGCGTGATAGAGCCGTTGCTCTAACTCTTCAGTTTCGGATTAAAATTTTTTAAGGATTTAACGCCCGCATTTGCGGCTGGTTTGAAGCGCAGCGGAAAACCAGTCCGAC
>NZ_LGYY01000277.1:0-5263 GCF_001308045.1 Shewanella sp. Sh95 | reverse complement strand
GGACTGTAGAAGCAGATATCCATCAGGGCCAGAGGGATCCCTCAATAACAGGCCGGATATATGGGTGCAATGAACTCTTCTCAAAATCGTTATCGAATGTCTTGCAAACCGGATGGGTCCATATATGCACGATGAAAGCCAAACGACGATTTAAAAACCAACCGAGTTCTGGTGATTTTAATTTGGAGTTTATCTATGAAGCTAAAAACGGCCCCCATACGCCATGCAGTGATAACAAAGTTTACCTTATGCACTCTGCTCACACTCAGCACACTGATCAGTTTATCTAGCCATGCTGCGACACTGACGGCCGAACAGCAACAAGCAGTAAAATCGCACTTCGATAAACTGGCTCAGTCACAGCAAGTTGCAGAGCAACGCCTAACTGAGCAGCTCGATCAAGAATTTACCCGCCAATTAGCACAGGAGGAGCATCAGTTCATGCGCCAAACGTGTACCCAATACGGCATGACCTTCGACGTTACCAGTAACGCATGTTTGCGCTCTTAGGGCGAATTAAAACGGAAAACGCGCACTAAGCTCAGGATATTGCTGTCTTAAGTCTTTGGGTTTAGTGCTAAATTTTTTGCCTACGGGAGTCGCTTTACCCGAAGGCATAAAAGGCAACTCTTTACCCGTTCGGTCTTCGTATAATTGCCCTGCAATAAGATCGTAATCTTCAATAAAGGGATAGGCATAACCATCCTTTTCTGGCCATGCAGTTAACTTCGCTAACGAATCAGGCTGGGCAATCACAGCCTCATAACTGGCTTGTCCAAGTGAAATCAGAAAAGCGCGAAATTCGGCAAAGGCATAATCAGAATCACACCCCGTAATGATATAAGCCGCCCCCCAAACCGACCATAAATAACTTCGGCGCATCTGTTGACCAAACAGCTTATCAAAGACTTTTAGCTCTTCATCACTCAGTTTACTCAGTTTCAGCTTTAATGCCTCAACCAAAGACTCTTGGGATTGCGCTGGTTCACTGCGGGTCACTAAGTCCCAAAATTCTACTTCTGTCATCACTTAACCTAATTTAATGCCCAAGCAAAGGCGTATTCTACATGATAATACGGTTATGCTGGACTCAGTTCGGGGCATTTCCTACACTTGCTCCACTTCACATTAGCCAGTAACCCTAACTTTATGCCTAAACGCCTAATCCTATTGATAACCCTTTATACTCTGTTTGCCATTGTTGCCCTGCTACGTGCGGTTGCCACGGGTTCATTCGATCTCTTTAGCTTAGGTGTATTGCCCGTGTTGTTTGGCATACTGACGCAAGCACCTTGGTCTAACTTAGTGCTCAAAATTTATATTGGATTACAAACCTTAGGCCTGTCAGCACTTGGGGTTACTGCCATTATCGCCTATCAGATTACACCTCAAGACGTTAAAGTGGTGGTAGAGGGTCATAACATCCCGATGTTACCGCTGGTGCTGTCTATCATTGCCCTGCTATTAGTACAGTATTGGATCGCATTTTCACGGGTAACCCGTGATTATTTAACTGCAAAATTGAAAGCTTGATTTAATGTGTTGCGAAGCAGTTATTTCTCGCCTAAGTTAACGCCTTTCTAAAAAAGCCCAATAGCTTGTGACTATGACTCATTTATCGCCTAACGAATTATCGATGCTTATTATTGAGCCATCGGAAACCCAGCGCCGCATTATCATCAAGCGCTTACAGCAAGAAGGCATTATTAGCATCGAAAATGCTGCCAATATTGAAGAGGCTAAAGGACTCATTGCTCGACACAAACCCGATCTCATTGCCAGTGCAATGCATTTTGAAGATGGAACAGCGACCGAGTTTTTGAACTACCTGCGCAGCAAAAGTGAATATAAAGATATTCAATTTATGCTGATCTCAAGTGAATGTCGCCGTGAACAATTGGAGATTTTCCGCCAGTCTGGCGTAGTCGCGATTCTGCCAAAACCTTTTAATGCCGAACACTTAGGCAAGGCGCTAAATGCGACCATCGATTTGCTCAGCCACGATGAACTCGACTTAAGCCACTTCGATGTGCACGATGTACGCGTGCTTGTGGTTGATGACAGTCGCATGGCACGTAATGTGATCAAGCGAACTATTGGTAATTTGGGGATAAAACTGATTACCGAAGCAGAAGATGGTGCGCAAGCCATTGAGTTAATGCGTCATAATATGTTTGATTTAATTATCACTGATTACAATATGCCCAGCGTTGATGGACTGGCATTAACGCAATTTATCCGCAATGAAAGTCAACAATCCCACGTGCCTATTTTAATGGTCTCGTCTGAGGCTAACGATACACATTTAAGTAATGTATCTCAGGCAGGGGTGAATGCCCTATGCGACAAGCCCTTCGAACCCAAATTGGTTAAGCAACTCTTATATCAGTTGCTCGAAGAATAAAACCTAAGTCACGAATGGCGCAAATACCCTCCAATTTTGTTACTTCGATGACACAAGCCCGCAGCAAAGAGCTTTCCAACGCTTTAACCTTGTGGCATGTTAGGCTCGCTGACTTACATAAATCTACGGAAAGAAGAGACAATAAAAATGAACAAAACTGAACTTATCGCCAAAATTGCAGAAAATGCCGATATCACCAAAGCTGAAGCAGCACGAGCATTGAAATCTTTCGAAGCGGCGATTACTGAATCAATGAAAAACGGTGACAAAATCTCTATCGTCGGATTTGGCTCCTTTGAAACAGCGACTCGTGCAGCTCGTACTGGTCGTAACCCACAAACGGGCAAAGAAATCCAGATCGCTGAAGCCACTGTGCCTAAGTTTAAAGCGGGTAAAACCTTGCGTGATAGTGTGAACTAATTCGCTCGACATTGATTTTATAAAACGCCTCCTCTGTGAGGCGTTTTTTTTCCCTCACGAAAGCATAAAAGATGATTTTTTGCACAAACACAGTGCGTCCACCGCTCCATTTTTGAGCGCTTTAAAACATTTAATTAACATAAATTATGTAACCAGTTGTTTTTAAAGATGTTCAAATAATGGCATGTGATTAGCAACTCCCTTATCAGAAAAAACCATGATGCACCAATGCCGCCGTATTTAAGTGGCATGAGTGAATCGATAAATAAGTCAATCGAGGGGATGAGTATGAGAAAATCACTGTACAGCGTTTTGGCATTATCGACGGGATTATTACTAACCACTAACGTCTTTGCGGCGGTATCCGGCAATATTGGCGGCACATCAAACTATCTATGGCGCGGAGTGACTCAAACCAATGATGCGGTGGCGATCCAAGGCGGTCTTGACTACAGTCATGACTCAGGATTTTATGCGGGTACGTGGGCATCAAATGTCGATTTTGGCAATGACACTAGCTACGAGTTAGACCTCTATGCTGGTTACGGTGGCAACATCACCGACGATCTCAGCTATGATTTTGGCTATCTCTATTATGCCTACCCCGATGCCGAAGGCAGCATCGATTTTGGTGAGCTCCACGGGGCTATTACCTGGAAGTGGGTCGAACTTAGTTATTCCCACGTGATCAATGCGGGTGATGACGTAGCGGCGGAACCACTCGATAACAAAGATATGAGTTATCTTGCCGCCACAGCATCTTTCCCTTTAACCGAGAAACTTAGCCTGTCATTCCACTATGGCTACTCCACAGGAGATGTGGTTGAAGCTTGGTTTGGTGAGGATAACTATGCCGATTACAACCTAACACTTAGTGCAGATACCAGCATGGGCACAGTCTCTTTTATGGTATCAGATACTGATCTGGCTGATGACGATGCTAAAATCGCTTTAGGTTATTCCTATAGTTTTGATTTATAAAATAAAGAACTAAGAAACACGCCGCGTTAATCGCGGCGTATTTTATTAAGCGATCACCGCCCGATTCGACTTACGCGCTAACACCATTTTCTCAATATATTCCACAATAGGCTCAGTTACCGAAATACCCGTAGTTTGCTCAATACCTTCGATACCAGGAGCTGAGTTAACCTCAAGGATCAACGGGCCACGATTCGAACGTAAAATATCCACGCCTGCAACGACTAATCCCATCGCTTTAACAGCGGCAACGGCCATCTTGCGCTCTTCTGGCGTAATTTTCACTTTTTCACCACAGCCGCCTAAGTGTAAGTTTGAACGAAAATCGCCCTCTGGCCCCTGACGCTTCATCGAGGCCACCACTTTATCACCCACCACAAAACAGCGAATATCACTGCCATTGGACTCTTGAATATACTCTTGCACCAAAATATTGGCTTTGAGCCCTAAAAAGGCTTCAATCACGCTCTCAGCGGCGGTTTTCGTTTCCGCTAATACCACCCCAATCCCCTGCGTACCTTCGAGTAACTTGATCACTAAAGGAGCACCGCCCACCATATTAATGAGATCAGGAATATCATTGGGTTTATTGGCAAATCCAGTGATAGGCATACCAATGCCTTTGCGTGAAAGTAATTGCAGAGCACGTAACTTATCCCGCGAGCGTGCTATCGAAATTGAATCGTTGGCAGCAAATACACCCATCATTTCAAACTGGCGCACCACTGCGCAGCCATAAAAGGTCACACTGGCATGAATACGCGGAATAATGGCATCAAACCCTGTTAATTCTTCTCCCTGATAATGAATGCTAGGTTTAACGGAATTAATATTCATGTAGCAATTCAAGGTATTAATCACCACAGCTTCATGACCACGGCTTTCGCAGGCGGCCACTAAACGTCGGGTGGAATACAATTCTGGAAACTGAGATAAAATACCGATTTTCATTACTAAATGACCAAATTAAACACAGTGATTGAAGCTCTGAGCACATTGCATCAGAAAGGGGCGCTGATATTTGTCTATTGCTCAGTGTAAAGCAAGAAAATATTCCTCACCAGACGAAAACCTAAGCCTTAGTCAAACGTAAGATAATCTTCACAATTTAGTGACTAACGGTGTAATGAACCTTGCTTCAAATTCGCTTGCCTCTAGAGGACGAGAAAAGAAGTATCCCTGTAATAGATTGCAGTGCCTTACTGTACAAAACTCCGCTTGCTCGAGGGTTTCAATTCCCTCGGCAACAGAGGTGACGTTAAAGCCATAGGCAAAGTTAAGCAACGCTGTGAGTAAACGAGTGTCCTTTTCGTCCTTATCGTAGGAAGCAATGGTAGTGTTCATAATTCTGTGTCATTTCAGTAAAATATTCAAAAACAGGAATGACACATGACCCAACCTTTTAACTTCGAACAAGCCCTTAAAGATCTGCAATCAGGTAAAAGCCTCACAGGTAAA
>NZ_LGYY01000070.1:0-5263 GCF_001308045.1 Shewanella sp. Sh95 | reverse complement strand
TTGGAGGTACTCAGGCGGCCTGATTATCAAATCACGGAGAAAGAATTGCTGGCGGCCTGGGTATTATTCGCCAATCAGTTGCTCAAATATGGCTATGCTATGGCTGATTTATGAGGGGATCCTTCAGAACATAGTCACCTCATTTATGTGTAAATGTGCAAGGTCACTATAAGCAGTCTAAAAATAATTAATAAGGGAGCGAATGGATGGAAATCACTCCCCCGACAAATCAAGGCTTTGATTTAAAACAGATTTACCTCACCCTAACTTTTTTTCGTAAAATAAGCTCAGCATATTTTGCATTATCCACTGAAAAATTGTGATCATTAAAATATGTGATTAATAGAGAATTTACTTTTGACATGTCCTCAGATTTGATGTGTATGCCATGTAACGCAAATGCTTGTACCAAAAAGGGAAATTTACAATCTGGATTAGTATTATCGTTGACTAATAGATCTCTAATATTATTACCCTTAGGGTTTGGGATTAGGAAATGAGCTGCAGTCACAGCTTTCTTACCAGAGTATCCCATTGTACGTTCAATTTTTGCAGCTAGATCCTTGGATGTGATTGTTGATTTACAATTATTTGAGAAAAGTTGATAACCTAACGCTGCTAATTGATCAAGATCACTCTTGTCACGCAAATCCTCAGGAATGTAGTAAGGACTATCAGAGGGGATAGAATCCAGATCATTATGTATAAAATTGAGAATGTCTGACTCATAGACGACTAATGAATCGAAGGTAATATCAATCCCAACTATGTCATTTAGCGTACTATTATCTTTAGCCCAATAATCAACGGCTTTATTGGTAAATAGGATTTCACCACAAGAGACGGATTTCAGGAGAGTACGGGAAATTGGTTTGTGATCAATCGTCTGAATATTAGACTTTTGACTTCGGCGAGTTTCTACAGCTAAACTCAATTTACCATCGGTGTCATAAATCATGATTAAATTTAATTTGTTGATTCTTATGATTTTATGAGTAAGCAAAATGGATAGTTCATTTGCACCTAGACAACCGTAGCTGACACCCTTTATGAGTTGGACATCAGTGATTTTTTGAAGATCTTTTTCAAACTGTTGTTCCTTATCCCTTTTAGCATCACTGTAAGGAATGAAAGGCCTTACTTCCTGTGAATTTTTTATTTCTCCTTGTATCCATTTAAGTAGATCATCACTCGCGCGTTTTATAACCCATGCATTCTTATTATCAGGCACCCTGAAAAGTATCGGCATATCCTTATCCATCAAAAATTTTATGACAGAGGCGGTACTTTTATTCAAATTGACTGACGATAGCTGAACCACTCTTTCCATAGACTTATATCCTTAATTGTTTGCTATTTCTGCTACTAATAGCAGAAATAGCAAACGGAGTGGTAACAATTTTTTACTCTGATGGACTGTAGTAGTTTTGAAACTTGCGTACAGGGTGACTAATTTGCTTCGCGCTAAGCGTAGTTCGCCGAGTAAACATGAAAATCACAGCGTTGTTGCCCAAATGAATGAACCTTCTGTCTCAGATGCGAGCAGATCATGTAACTACCACACAGGAAGCTCATCAGATATGCAAATCCAAGCATCGCATCACCAATTGACCGGAATACTACAAAGCGCTGACCAACCGGGGCTCACTGACTTTTTGGATAGACGCGCAGGCAATCAACCCCTGGTGTAGCACTGACCATCTGATGCCCGAGGTCGGGGATTTCAATACAGTGACACGGCGATAGACACCACCTTGATACTCAAAGGGTTATTTAATCTCCCCTTACGAGCACTAGAAGATTTTCTCAACTAAGTGTGTCATTTGATGAGTGTGCAATTAACTTTATCTGATTACAGTTACATCAGCAAACTGGCAAAAATAGTCAAGATTAACTACCGTAACCCAAACCGAGATGCGATTGCTCATTTGGATGTCGATGCCGCAGAGCTGAAAGTCTATGGCTAAGATGAATGGAAAATGCGAAAACATATTAAGGAAAAACGCAGTACTTGCCGTAATTTGCATCTAGCGTTAAATGCGGCCACACATAAAGTCATCGCAGCCGAAGTCAATTTAGAGAGTGTGGCAGATAGCGCTGCTCTACCAACATTATTCCCCCCTGAGACGCAAGATAAAACAAGTGTCAGCTGATGGCGCTGATGACACCAAAAACAGTCATAAGCTGCAGTAACACAGAGGGAGTAAACCTACGATACCGCAGCAGAAAAATGCGGGTTATTGGGAAGAAGGCCCTACAGAAACGAGGCCGTCACCGCGCAGAAAAGTGATGAACTCAAACGATGAAAACAAGACCAACGCTCCCGATCAGAACTGCTGTGTATCGTTGCATGCTGCTTATTAGCTTAGACGAAATTGAGCTGCGCGAAAACAACGGTCAAGTCGACAAGACATTGACTGGTGTGAAAGTGATGAACAAAGTCATAGGTATGCTTATTCGCCAGAGGGTCAATGAATACTAGGGCCACTGTTAAAAAGGCTTACCTAAGATTGATTTAGGCAACAACGCCAGTCTCAGGAATTCCTGAAACTTACTGTGAGATTTGATATTTAAACAATTATGGCGACTTTGTTCGCCAAATCGGTTCAGGAAACAAAGCCGAAATTACATCCAGAGAAAAAAACACTATCTAGCATAGAAATGTTATATAGATTAATTATACACAAATTCGATCCCACACCAGTCAACCTAAACATTAACAATATATAAAATCAATCACATAGACCATTTTTAAGGCGTTTTATAAAATTTAATCAACTTTGCCTAGTTTATAATTTGACCACATTGACAAAAAACGATCAAAAATCTACACTTCACCTCATTATGAATCAATATTCATTTATGCACCATATTGGTGCAATCTATTGTGAGGTATAACATGCGTTGTCCATGCGTTAAAACTTTGTTTCTTTCCGTACTTTCAATGGGGCTCACTATTGAAGCTTCAGCTAACGATTCACCTTGGTCCTTGGGTGTAGGAGTTCTCAATCTATCATCGCCTTACATTGGCGTTGATAATAAAAACTATGGCCTACCATTGGTTAACTACAATGGTGAGAGATTAAGGGCAAGCATCTTTAATCTTGAATATGATATTTATGAAATTGAACGCCTAAAACTCTCTTTTGCTACAGAGTTAGGTGAAGATTTTTTAAAGGCTTCTGATTCTAAAGACTCAGCCGTCAGAATGCTTGAAGATAGAAAAATCTCAATATATTCAGGAGCAAAACTTTCTTATCACTCTCCAATAGGGATTTTTAATACATCAGCGTTATATGATATTTCAGGCCATAGTGAAGGGAGTATATTTAAAATAAACTACAGTTATCCTGTACGTATAACAAATGACTTAAGCTTTATTCCGTCAGTTGGTACTACATTTAAAAGTGCTGACGTTGCCAACTACTATTATGGCACGGACAACTATAATATTGGTAACACTACTGATTTGACTTTAAACATGATTATTTCATATAAAATCTCAGAATCGTTAAATGCAACCGCATTTTTAAGGCACATTGTCTTAGATAAAGACATTAGTAACTCCCCAATTGTAGAAAATGACAGCGTCACTATGGCGATGTTATCGCTTACATATAAATTTTGAAATCATATAAAGGCCAATTTATGAAAACAGTCATAATTACATTATTAACAATGCTAATTACATTCACCTCGTGGATGACTAAAGCTGATAATAACTCCAAAGAATATAAACTTGGGGCGTTTTCAGGTGCAATGAAATACTGCGAAGATAAATTTGATGATACTGAACGGTACAAATGGGCTCGTTTACGTGCGGCTGAAGAGTTTAAGGATATGTCGGGTGCTGAAAAATTTAGTTACGGACTTGGCAGAGATAATGCTAATCGAAAAGGACAGTATTTCGGAAAAAAATTGGACAAAAACGAATGCCGCACTTTGTTAAATCTTAGTGAATGGAAACGGTTCAAGCAGCGATAATGTCAAAGGTCAACACAGTGAAAGCACCTTCATAGGTGCTTTTTCTGTTAATCTTACCCCACAACTAGTATTAACATACTTGCAACACTGTGATTGAATGTTCATCAAGCAGAGAATATGATGTAACCACTTAATTTAAAAGTAATTAGGACAAATTATGTATAAATTTACGACTAAAAAGATTCAAGTTAAATCATTATTTATCATTGCATTATCAGCCGCAATCAGTGGCTGTGAGCAACCTGCCGAAACTGTTGCTGTAGATATGTCATTTTCACGTCCTGCGATGATTGAAGAAATTACGGCCTCAGATATTTCTGGACTCAGTTTTACAGGAACAGTCCGAGCAGCACAAAGAGCTGAGCTATCTTTTAAAACATCAGGCAAAATCGTCAAAATTTACTTACAAGAAGGTGCATCGGTTAACCAAGGTCAGCTTTTAGCTGAACTTGATAATACTGAACAAAAAATTGCGTTAAACTCGGCGAAAACACAGTACGACAAAGCAGAGTCTGACTACCAACGTGGACTAACCATTTTTAACTCTACCCAAGCAATATCAAAAAGCGATTTAGAAAAACTTAAAACTGAACGTGACTTAGCCAAGAACAAATTCAACTCTGCCCAAGAGACACTAGATTATACCAAAATCACTGCTCCATTTTCTGGTGTAATTACAAAAAAACTAGTAAATGAATTCTCTGTCATTCAACCTAATCAACCGCTATTTGTATTACAAAATTTAAACAACTTGGAAGCAGTAATAGATGTTCCTTCTAAGCTTTTTGCTGAAGGTAGTCGAAATATAAATGCTGTAGGCGAAGTTGAAGGGATTAGTAATGTTAAGTTCCCACTCTATTATCGATATTTTACGCTAGATGCAGAGAGGTCAACACAAACTTACACTGTTGTTTTAGCCTTTTCAGATTTAAAGAAGCAAAATGTATTGCCCGGGATGTCAATTACTGTATCCCCACAGACCAATGATACGGCTGCGATTAATGTTTCTATACCAATCAGCGCTATTATTCCTGATAACATGGGAAAGGAGTTTGTATGGATAGTTGATGGCAACAATAAAGTCTCAAAACAATATGTTGAAACAGGTACATTACTCGGGAACAGAATTGTCATTAACACAGGCTTAAAACCCCCGAATTCAACTGCGAAGTGCGACACTCGCCAATATCAAGCAGCCAATACCATTTCTTTAAAGACAATCGCTGGTTGCTTGAAATCTAAACACTTTTTCGGTCGATAATTTATCCGTGATAAAGCG
>NZ_LGYY01000154.1:0-6285 GCF_001308045.1 Shewanella sp. Sh95 | reverse complement strand
GGTCGAGGTTACGGATAGAGATAGCGGGAGCGGCCATGATGAATTACCTGCAAAAGAGAGTAATAGATCAGAATGACCGATCGCCGTCAAGTTTTTTAAATCGAAAATTAGGTGCGGAATGACGGATTATAACTAAAATCAAAGCTATTACTTATCGTATACCCTATAAGGATCAACAAGAAAGATAAACAAACAAAAGTGTAAACTAATGAAAATATTCACACCTTTGCCAATACCTTATTAGTAGAATTGTTATCCTATTTAAGAAGTATGTTAACTGTAGATAAGATTGTTAGCGTTATACGATACAAAGCACTTATTCAGCCTACTCTATATCAAAAATGTTGCAAACATGTTTGGCGACACAAATGTTTATACTCGATTAACCTGAGTAAACATTTATTTGATACAGCTAGGGCATATTAGCACAAGCTTTTACATAAGGTTTTGTGCATATATAACCCCTGTGTGGTCATATTGGATCAAGCATGGAATGACCATACCTTGCTATCCGAATGCATACTATTGCTACGTAAATCCTTGTTACAAATGGGTCAGGGAAACGATAGATATTCAAACCTTTGGACGCGACATTTTATGACCAAGCGTTGTATAGCGCAAATTGGATATTACATTTTGCACCCCATTTAATGAAACTCAGCTTCCCAAAAAAATGCAGTTTTATAAATTACGCTTTTATTGACCCTGTTATTTCGCTGCTTATTCACATTCATTCATATCTTTTCGTTATTGGTTCATCCCAGGCGGCACCGCTATTAACAATTTATTTTTACGATATAGGTGCGCTAACAATTTCCAATCACTTTGAGATGATGATTATGAAGACTCGTACTAAATTGCTGCTCACTGGGGCGTTACTTTCTTTGGCGGCCAGCTCCCACGCTGCTGAAGATAATCAACTCTTTGGTGGCACCCTTAACGGCAATGTTAATTTTGCTTCGGACTATGTGTTTCGTGGTGAATCCGAGACCTTAGATGGCGATATTCCGGTCGTCCAAGGCACATTAAGTTGGAACCACAATCAAGGCTGGTATGCTGGGGTATTTAGCTCCAACATTAAGTTTGCTGACCCAAACTTAGAAATTGTTACCGCGCCTTTTATTGGTAAAGCGGGAGAGTTTGGCGATTCTGGCTTTACCTATGATGTCATGCTGTTTTCATACCTTTACCCCGGAGCTTCCTATTCCAACTACACCGAATTATGGCTAAAAGTGGGTAAACAATTCGGTCGAGCCAACCTGCAACTCGAAGTCACCCCAACGGTGGATGACTGGTTTGGTGTCGATGGCTGGCACGGGGTGAACTACGCTCTACACCCCAGCTATAGCTTTGACAACGGTGTAAAAATCTCAGCATCTGTGGGTTATCAAGACCTAACGGGTGATGGTGCTGAAGGTTGGGGCCACTGGAACATAGGTTTAAGCAAAGCCTATTACGGTCTTAACTTCGATTTACGCTACCACGGCAGCACTGTCGACACTGACCATAAAGTCTATGGTACACAAACTGAAATCTTCGATGACAGAGTCGTCATTGGGATCAGTAAAAGTTTCTAATCCTGTTTTTTTGCTTATACGTTCATCCCGCTGCTTCCCTGCAGTACTCCAATTGCTTGAAATATCGAGCCTTGACCAGCCAAATTTGGCTGGTCTTTTTTTATCTAAATACGATTATCACCCACGCTACAGGCTAACACCCGGCTGATATCCGCAAGACAACGGCCCGACTCCTGTTGCCATTGATTGAACACGGCCTGTACCTGTTTTAACGCCGTTTGCGAGCTAAAGCCGGCATCTACCAGCTTGTGCGCTTTAAAATAGCCTTGCACATCATCGGTTAACAAAAAGGTATCCTTACCGATTCCACGTAAGAAATACGGCCCCGTATTGCCACCGAGACGAGCGCCGCGCTTCTTTAAGAACGCCCAGAGTCCGACGATATCTTCGGTCGGCCAGTCAGCAATCAGCTTAGCCAAGCTGCCATGTTCGCGGGCAATATCATGGATCATCAAAGCATTATCATAAATTGCTTGGGTTTTCTTTAGGTGGCGAATCAAGGTCGCATCCGCAGCGCGAGCTTGGATCTGCTCGGGTGACAACATTAATACCTTCTCGGGCACAAAATGAAAGAAGGATTTTTCGTAAGCAGGCCATTTATTATCGACCACGCGCCAGACAAAACCACTCTGGAACACTTGTCGGCTCATGGCCGAAAGCAGCGTAGCATCATCGTATTGACGAATTTCAGCACTCGTTAGACACCCAGGAAGTAAGGCTTCGAGTCCCTTTTTACCGCCTTTTCGCTCACTCGCTCTGGCATAGATGGATGAGAAACTTTCTAATTGGCTCATGCTGTTACCTTTGATTATCGATATTTCACTAGCGTTTCTAGGCGTTAATAGTACCGAATTTGAGCCCACGGGGATCATTCCGTATGGAAAACCTGTTTTACGTCCATTTCTGGCCCTTTGAAGAAATTCCCACTGCACGCATGTTGATACCGACTAAAGTTAAGGCGTAGAGTCAAAAAATGCAGTGGTTATGGGGTCGGTACCTATGGAGCTTTTCTATCATCCGTTATCACGATATTCACAGAAAGTATTAATTGCTCTCTATGAGAAACAAGCGAACTTTTATCCGCGGATCACTGATTTACGCGACCCACTGGCACGCAAGGCCTTCCAGCAATTTTATCCTCCTGGCAAACTGCCATTGCTCAAAACGCAAGAAGGCCAACTGATCCCCGAATCCAGCATTATTATTGAATACTTAGACAGGCATTTTCAAAACGGTACAGAGTTATTACCCGCGGAGGCTGAACGGAATTTGGCGGTGCGCCTATTCGATCGCATTATTGATTTTGATATCAATAACCCACTATTCCAATTAGAAAAATTAAAGTATGCCCCTGATGGGCATGAGTTCGAAATCAAGCAGATTGAAAAGCAAATGCTTACCCAATTTCAACGCTTAGATAGCCATCTTAGTCAAAATCATTGGGTGTGTGGCGACAGTTTTACCTTAGCCGACTGTGCACTGATCCCCTGCTTAAGCTACAGCTTTGCTCACTTAAACCTATTGGATTTAGATGAGTTAGTCCGTTATTGGCAACAGGCGCAGCTTCGCGGCGCCTGGACACTCGTGCTTGAAGAAGTGCTACTAGCCGAAATGGAAGAAGACACTGGGATTAGGAGTATTCCCTAGTACCAGCGCGTCCTAAAGATTACGCTCTTTCTTTAATTGTAAAAATGCTTTCCATTTCACCACTTCGGGCGGTAACTCTGGAGCCGGATCGGTATAGCCTGCTTCTTTAACTAATACCTCTAAAGGCACTTGCTTACCTTTACACACAAACACACCACGCACATGCACTATACAATGTAGGCCGCGCTCACTGATAAAGCGTTGTTCAATATAGAAATATTTTTCATCCCAGCCCACGACCTTGGTTTCAATCTCAAACTTTTTTAAGGGCTTGATATCGCGGATATAGGTAAATTCGGCGGCGTTAACAATTGGCATCCATTTTAATTTGAGGAAACGCTTCAGCAACCCCATTTCGGCCAACATATAGGTGCGTGCCAGATCCATAAACGCTGGGTAACGGGAGTTAGTGAGATGGAAATTGATATCGCAATCACTGGGCAACGCGCGATAAGTAATGCGGCTCGTCCCCAAAAAATCAATCTTACGGCAATGGCGCGTGCGCCAAAATAACAACCAAAACAAACGGAAATACAGATTCATATGCAGTAGCCCTAAAAAGAAGAGCCACAGGCTAACAGAGGTCATACCAGAGGGCAAGCGAGATCTAGCTCACAAAAAAGGCGCCATTCGGCGCCTTTTTATGCTCAAGCACAGCTATTTAGTATGGCTTAAGCGGCAATCCCAGAGTGGCGCAGCAGCGCATCAATACTCGGCTCGCGTCCCATAAACTGTTTGAACAAGTCCATAGGCTCAGCAGAACCGCCCATTTCGAGGATGTTGTGCAGGAAGCTACGGCCCGTATCAGGATTGAAGATACCCTCCTCTTCGAAGCGAGAAAACGCATCCGCCGACAGCACTTCGGCCCACTTGTAGCTGTAATAACCCGCAGCATAGCCGCCGGCAAAAATATGCGCAAAACCATGTTGGAAACGGTTAAATGCTGGCGGAATTAACACGGCCACCTGACGACGCACTTCGTCCAAGGTCTGCTGAATACGCGCGCCTTTTGCAGGGTCGTATTCGTGGTGCAGTCTAAAATCGAACAGTGAAAACTCGAGCTGGCGCAACATCATCATGCCGGATTGGAAGTTTTTCGCCGCTAACATCTTGTCTAGCATCGCTTTTGGTAAAGGTTCACCGGTTTCGTAGTGACCGGAGATCTCCGCTAAGGCTTCTTCTTGCCAGCACCAGTTTTCCATAAATTGGCTAGGTAATTCGACCGCGTCCCATGGCACACCATTGATACCTGATACGCCAGCAACATCGATTTTGGTCAGCATATGATGAATGCCATGGCCAAACTCATGGAATAAGGTCGTCACTTCATCGTGGGTGAAAAGCGCAGGCTTACCATCAACTGGACCATTGAAGTTACAAGTGAGATAGGCAACGGGTTTTTGTAGGCCATTGGCGGTTTGACGGCGCACGCGGCAATCATCCATCCAAGCGCCGCCGCGTTTACCAGTGCGGGCGTATAAGTCTAAATAGAAACTGCCTCTGTGCTCGCCCGTTTCGTCAAAAATATCGAAGAAACGCACGTCTTTATGCCAACGGTCAAACTCGGTTTGCTCAACAATCTTTAAGCCAAATAGGCGTGAGACACTGTAAAACAAGCCTGATAGCACTTTATCTTCAGGGAAGTAAGGGCGCAGCAACTCTTGTGAAATCTCATACTTATGTTGCTGTAACTTCTCAGCGTAGAAACTTAAATCCCAAGAAGCCATCTCGCTCACACCATAATGCTCCAGTGCAAAGGCTTTTAACTCGGCTAATTCGGCCTTGGCTTGGTCTTTTGAACGCAGCGCCAATTCATTTAAGAAGGCCATCACCTGCGCAGGCGTTTCAGCCATTTTCGTGGCGAGGGATTTTTCGGCAAAGCTATCAAAGCCTAACAACTGTGCCAATTCATGGCGCAGTGCGAGGATTTCATCCATCAATGGACCGTTATCGAATTCGCCCGCATTTGGACCTTGATCCGAGGCGCGAGTCACGAAGGCTCGGTAACACTCTTCACGCAAGTTGCGGTTTTCGCTGTAGGTCATCACAGGTAAATAGGAAGGGAAATCTAAGGTAAATAGCCAGCCCTCTAATGCGCGGGCCTCGGCCATCGCTTTTGCGGCCGCTTTAGCTGAATCGGGCAAGCCAGCGAGTTCTGCCTCATCGGTAATTAACTTAGTCCAGGCTTGGGTTGCATCGAGCAGTTGATTGGAAAAGCCGCTGGTAAGTTCAGAAAGACGTTTAACGATTTCACCATAACGCAGTTTTTGCGCATCGTCTAAGCCGATACCCGAAAGCTCGAAGTCGCGTAAGCTGTGCTCAATCACCATCTGTTGTGCTTGGCTTAATTGAGCAAACTCTGCCGATGCACGCAGCGATTTGTAGGCCTCGTATAACCCTTGGTGTTGGCCAACGTAAGTGCCGTATTCGGATAACAGTGGCAAACAAGCATCATGGGCCGAGCGCCATTCATCTGTGCTCACCACTGAGTTCATATGGGAGACGGGTGACCAAATTTGGCTTAACTCATCATCTACTTGCTCCAGAGGGGCGACTAAGTTATCCCACGTAAAAGGCCCAGGGTTTTGCAGCACTTCATCAATCTTGGCACGACACTGAGCAATGGCTTGCTCAACGGCAACTTGAATATGTTCAGGTTTAATCTGTGAAAAAAGCGGTAATGCAGCGCCGTTAAGCAAAGGGTTGCTCATAATGATTCCTCTACAATCTGTGTAGCTAATAAATAAGGGCTTATGTTCAATTTATCAAGGCGAGAAAACCGATTGCTATCTTCGTTTGTAGGCCTAACGCCATTTCATCAATAAAAAAGTGAACCAGCTCTCAATTAGGATTTACACTAAATTTACCCTTTGAATCTTGATAGTTTGATCGCAAATCAAATCCATTCTCATTAACGCTTATATGTATATAGGCCCCGATTTCAGATAATAAGTGCGACATTCATGGAAAGGTGTAGAAGAGGAAGCCAACTGCTAAAAGTGGTACGCTCTTCTCGCCAAAGAAACAAGCAGTACTACCATGAATTATCAGCAGTTGACCG
>NZ_LGYY01000031.1:0-6927 GCF_001308045.1 Shewanella sp. Sh95 | reverse complement strand
GTCGAGGTTACGGATAGAGATAGCGGGAGCGGCCATGATGAATTACCTGCAAAAGAGAGTAATAGATCAGAATGACCGATCGCCGTCAAGTTTTTTAAATCGAAAATTAGGTGCGGAATGACGGATATAAGCACAGCCAACTATTTTTATCGTAAATATAAAAAATGCCGAGTGATAATTTACTCGGCATTTTGATATTTTTAATAGGAAAAGTTTACTTAGTAAAAAACACGAGTGTCCAAGGTATTATGTATGCTTGGATCACTGTGAGTAAACCAATAAAAGTACAGAAAAATAGACTGTGCTTTAGAGTAAAGCGGAAAAGATCAGATTCTTTACCTGCTAACCCTGTAGCAGCACAGGCAACCGCAATAGATTGTGGCGAAATCATTTTTCCTGTTACCCCACCAGTCGTATTTGCGGCGACTAATAACTCCGGTGTTACACCAATTTGGTTTGCAGTGTTGGCTTGCAGCGCACCAAAAAGAGCATTTGATGAGGTGTCTGAACCGGTTAAAAATACCCCTAACCAACCTAAGAATGGTGAAAAGAACGGGAAAGCCACTCCAGTGCCTGCCAGTACTAACGCTAAGGTTGAAGATAGACCTGAGTAGTTTGCTACAAAAGCGAATGCTAATACTAAGCCTATGGATAATATAGGGAATTTTAATTCAATTAATGTTTCTTTAAATGATTTAAGTGCATTATTTACTGACATTTTAAGAATAAAAATTGAAATTATTGCGGCTAATAGAATGGCGGTTCCTACAGCGCTTAATATATTGAGTTTATATATTGCAGCATAGGGGGTTTCTTTAGTCACAATCGGGGCTGTTTTTATCACTAAATTATGCAAGTAAGGTACTTCGATACTGATAGTGGCAAAACTTAGTGCGAGTTGTACATCTTTTAAACTCCACAGGGTTACAATCGCGGTAAGAATAATAAATGGAGACCAAGCTTTAAATATCTGACTATTAGAAAACGTAGATTTTGGCGTAATAGCTCTTTGCTTCATTCCTGAAAAAGTGAAAATTTCTTTTGGTTGCCATACTTTTAAAAATAATGTCAAACAAACTAGGCTGACTAAAGCAGAAGTAATATCGGGTAATTCAGGACCGATAAAGTTTGAGGTAAAAAATTGTGTAACTGCAAATGAAACGCCTGCCACTAATGTAGCGGGCCATGTTTGACGAATTCCCCTAATACCGTCCATCATCGCAATAAGCCAGAATGGCACTATTATCGATAATATTGGCAGTTGACGGCCAGCGAGTTGTCCAATATGGAATGGATCAAGTGATGAAACCTGACCTGCGACAATGATAGGAATTCCCATCGCGCCAAAGGCTACAGGCGCTGTATTCGCGATTAAGCAAAGTCCTGCTGCGTACAACGGATTGAATCCAAGCCCGACTAATAATGCCGCAGTAATAGCCACGGGAGCACCAAAACCCGCCGCTCCCTCAAGGAAGGCTCCAAATGAGAAACCAACCAATAGCATTTGTAAGCGTTGATCTTCTGTCACTGAAATGACAGAGGAACGTATAATTTCGAATTGGCCTGTTTTAACGGTGATTTTATATAAAAATACCGCGGTAATAATGATCCAAGCTATAGGCCAGAGACCATAACTAAAACCATATATCGCAGATGCAACTGCCATCGTGACAGGCATTTTATAAGTGATTATTGCAACCGCTAGGGCAATCAATAAAGTTAAAGCTCCGGCAATATAACCTTTGAGTTTTAACACCGTCAAAGCTAAAAAGAAAAATACAATAGGCAGTAAGGCGACTATTGCTGTTAGCCACAAGCTACCAAGTGGCGTATATGTTTGGGTCCAAGTCATAGGGAGGTAGGTCCATGTAGTTATAGTATGTTAATAAACGGTATTGCATACGCAACGTCACAGATACTAATGTTTGGTGATGTAGATGTAATGTTTCTTGTTGCGATAAGTGACTTTGGTCACGCTATATGTGGAGGCATAGGGTTTTAGTCAGATGGCTGGCGAGTGAGTGCATAAATTTAGTGCGTTAATGCTATTTAGCTAAATTAGTTTTTATTTATTATATTGAAAGAGTTTTATCTTTATTAGAGTAACTGAATTTTAGCTGGTGATAACGTTATATTAATTAATTCACATATCTGGTTATTATTAATTTTAAATTAATTTGTTTTAGTGATTAATTAATTTCAACTTCTTCTCTATATTAGAAATCTAGGATTGTTGAAATGTGATCAAAATATAATTAGTCTTAGTGAATGTTTGAATTTAATCAAAACAACTTTAATACAATAAATTAACCATTTCAGATTCTTCTTCTGGTTTTATTTTTTTATTCTTATTTCTTTCAATGTGTTGTGTAATTTTTGAGAATGATTTTCTTTTGTTTTTTTTAGTGATCTAAGGCAGGTTTTTAGTGGTTTTTAGATGTGGGCTGGCTTATTGGATGTTTATTATTAACAATCGTTAACCTTGGTTTCTTTGTGGTTACTATAAAAGTGGATTTTCCACTGCTAAGTCATGTTAACCATAAGGCATTAAATATGAGATGGCGTAAAATTAAAACTCTGATAATGGGAGCGAGCCTGTTCCTTATATTATCTCCATCTGTTAAAGCTCAAGATATTCCATCAAGTCACAAACTGGGAGAGCAAATAGAAAAAATACTCACAGATAAGTTTGCTGAAGGTAAATATTCCGCTAAAGGCGCAGATACTTGTTTAATGTGCCATCGTAAAAATAACACCGTTATGGCTATTTTTGATGGGGTGCATGGCGATATCAATAATAGCAAATCCCCAATGGCAGGATTGCAATGCGAGGCATGCCATGGGCCACTCGGACTGCACAATCAAGGAGGCAAGGAGCCAATGATTAGCTTTGGTTCTGACAGTCCATTGTCAGCACCGAGCCAAAATACCGTTTGTTTAGGTTGCCATCAAAAAACTGAGCAAAGTGGCTGGCATAGCAGCTTACATAACATGGAAGAAATAGCCTGTGCGGATTGCCATAAAGTCCATGCAGCTAAAGATCCGGTACTGCAAAAGCAACAGGTGAGCCAAGTGTGCACTTCTTGTCATACTCGGCAGAAATCCGATATGAATAAGCGTTCATCTCATCCATTGAAGTGGAATGACATGACCTGCATCGATTGTCATAACCCCCACGGTTCATTTAATGAGAGTGCCTTAAAAAAGACCTCAGTTAATGACA
Source organism: Shewanella sp. Sh95 (assembly GCF_001308045.1). Lineage (NCBI taxonomy): Bacteria > Pseudomonadati > Pseudomonadota > Gammaproteobacteria > Alteromonadales > Shewanellaceae > Shewanella > Shewanella sp. Sh95. The sequence continues at coordinate 3,704 of NZ_LGYY01000031.1, read as the reverse complement.
CTTGCTATAGCTGCCATGCGGAAAAACGCGGTCCTTTCCTGTGGGAACATGCTCCTGTGACCGAAAACTGCTCCACTTGCCACAATCCCCACGGCAGTGTGAATGACGCGCTCGTCAAGCAACGCGTCCCTCAACTATGCCAACAATGTCATGCCGATGATGGACATGCTAATCGGGTGGTCACTCAGCCAGGTACTGACGCGTTTGGTGCAGGTATGGGATGCCTCAATTGTCATAGCCAAATCCATGGCTCCAACCACCCTAGCGGCAGCAATTTTGCCCGTTGATTAAGGAGTCTGCCATGTCTTTTAAACTTAATATCATTACCTTGGGATTGCTTGCTGCTACCAGTGGTGTGAGTGCTGCAGACTTTTCTGTGCACAAAGCTAATCTGCAAGGGCTAAAGTTGGATGCTTATCAGTGTAAAAGCTGCATAGGAGAGAAGCGTTATCAAGGTGAGCTGCAGTTAAGTGCAGGCTGGGCCGAGAATGATGATATTCATGCGGGGAATGCCTTTGGCGATGCCAGCGATGGATTGCGCGCGGCTATGGATGCGGACGTAGGTTATCGCAATGCGGGTTATGAAGCTAATGTTCAAGCATATCAATTGGGACTAGAGAACAGCTATGCCCACCTTGATGCGGGTCGATCTGGACAGTATGCCCTGAACCTTGATTATCAATTATTAACTCGATACGACAGCCGAGCACAAACGCAGTTGTGGCACAACAATGGCCTACTTTTTCCAGACACTGAGACTCGAGATGTCGATTTACAGCTGGAACGCGAAAAGGTGGGCTTGGGATTAGCCGCGCAATATGGCGTCATGCAGGCGTTTATTAACTACGACCACGAACAAAAAACGGGTAATCGTCGCAGTAGTTTAGTAACTCCTCGCCCTGTTAACTTTGCACTGCCTGTTGATGCTAACACTGAAAACCTCAATGCTGGCCTTAATATTTCGGGTGAAAATTGGTTAAGCGAGCTGGCTTACCATGGCAGTTTTTACCGAAATAATATTGATAACTTAAGCTTACCTTATTTGCCCGATGTTTATGCTGCTACGCCTGATAATGATGCCCATCAAGTCTCGTTATCTGGGCAATACATGCTTGGACGTGGCAACGTCAATGGCCGTGTCGCCGCTGGACGGATGCTTCAAGATGGCGATTTAATCCAAGTCAGTGGTAATCCGTTACAGAGCTGGGATGGTCAGGTTGATACCTTAGATGCGCGGATCGGCTTCAGCAATATGTTAAGCCCGCGATGGCGTGTTAACGGTCAGGTTGACTATAGCGAACGCGATAATAAAAGCTCTGTATGGGAGTTTGCGCAATTAGAGTTTGATAATGTCAGCGGTGCGTTTAAGCAAAATGTCCCCATGGACATCGAAAGGCTGACATACAAACTCCACAGCAGTTACCGTTTTAACAGTGAGTATCGCCTCATGGGAGGCTACGACCGTAAAGAGGTAGAATGCAGTTACCTTGAGCGGGAACAAACCCATGATGACGCATTTTGGGCCAAGCTGAATATCAGATCCTTGGCAAACACTGTGATTGATTTTGGTGGACGTTACGAGAACCGCAGCGGCTCGGTCTACAACGCTGTCGAAAATACCTCGATTGAAGAAAATCCACTATTGCGTAAGTTTTATCTCGCAGACCGTGAGCGTCAGGCGGTTGATCTGAAGGTGAATTATGTACCACTTTCGTGGTTGACTATTGATTTAAATGGATATTATGCCAAGGATGATTACGCTAAAACCATTATAGGCCTAACAGAATCGACCGATTATGGTTATGACCTGCAATTGGGGATGCAACTCTCTGAGCAATTGCACCTCTATGCCTCTGCAAGCCAACAATGGATAGACTCCGCCATCGCCGGTAGCCAATCGTTTTCCTCACCAGACTGGTATAACGATGTTGCTGATGAATTTATCAATTTAGGTGCGGGATTTACCTATAGTGGTTTATTCGATGACAGGCTGACACTTGGTGGGAATTATCAATTCTCCAACTCCGCAAGCGATACCTTAATCACCTATAACGAGATCCAGCCATACGGTGATTACTACTCCTATAACCACAGTGTCGAGCTCTATGGTCGCTACGCTCTGAGTGAGCGTATGGGGCTCAAGCTAAGTTATCAGTACGAGCGTTATTACGACACCGACTATAGCCAATCCGCAGTCAATAGCATTCCTGGGTTAATCACCCTAGGCGACTTAAACCATAACTACAACGCGCACTTGCTGATGTTTACCTTCAGCTACCTGCTGCCTTGATTGATAAGAGGTAAAGACAATGGAACGCAGAAGTTTTCTAAAAATGAGTGCAGCCATGGGCTGTGCAGCAACGGTCACTGGCTGTAATTCAGGTTCTAGTGATGTGAATGTGGTGCCACCTAAGCCGCCAGTAGGTGATGAAGTACAAACTTGGTCATCTTGTTTGGTTAACTGTGGTTCAAATTGCCCCATCAAAGTATTTAGTCGTGATGGCATCATTACCCGTATTGAAGCTGATCATGAAACTAGCGATGAATACGGCAACCACCAGATCCGCGCCTGTGCCCGTGGACGTTCACTTCGCAGCCGAACTTACGCACCAGATCGCTTACGTACACCTATGAAGCGTGTTGGTAAGCGTGGAGAAGCTAAGTTTGTGCCAATATCATGGGATGAGGCTGCTTCAACGATTGCGAGTGAAATTCAGCGTATTGCAAGTAGTTACGGTAATAAGTCGATTTTGAAACACTACGGAACAGGGGCTTATTATGGATTTGCTAGCTCAGCGTGTTTTGATCGTGTGCTCAATCTGAATGGGGGATTCCTGAAGATTTATGGTAACTATTCTTGGGCACAACAAAATGAAGCGGCCGCAGCAACTGGGTTTGGTAGTACATCAGGTTCTTCTTTAACGGCGTTATATGATAGTGATCTGTTCCTCGGTATTGGCTACAACCCAAGTGAAATGCGTCAAAGTGGGTCGGGTGAAGGATATGATTTCTTAAAAGCGCTTGAGGCGAATGCGAACCTTGAAGTGATTATGGTGGACCCACGTTATACGGACTCAATGGCGGGTAAAGAAAGCCAATGGTTACCGATTAGACCAGGAACCGATGCGGCATTTGCAGAAGCGATTGCCTATGAAATGATTAGCTCTGGATGGGTTGATACGCATTCCAAGGCATTTTTAGATAAGTATTGCGTTGGATTTGACAAGGCTTCTCTTGAAAAACTTGTCGCTGAATTTACCGCAAGTGGCGATCCTAAAAAGACTCAATATTTGCCTTATATCGACGTTGAAGACAACTATCGCAACTACATTCTTGGTGAAGGTAAGTTTGTCGATAATGGCCCAAGAACCCCCGCTTGGGCAGCTAAAATTTGCGGAATATCAGAAGCAAATATTAAATCTGTCGCTAGCAAGATTATGAATGCTAAAGCACCGTTTATTGTGACTGGTGCAGGCGTAAACCGTCATGCTAATGGTGAACAAGCCATGCGTGCTTGCTATATGCTTTCGTTCCTAACCGGCAAAGTAGGGCAGCCAGGTGTTAGTAATGGTGCATTGCCCTGAAGAATCCCCTGATGATTTACAAATAAATCATCAAATTAGGGTGGAAGCGCATCTTGTTGCATGATCAAATGGTTTCGCTAAAAACTACACTTGGACAACAAGATGCGCGAAGCCAATATC
>NZ_LGYY01000056.1:0-7372 GCF_001308045.1 Shewanella sp. Sh95 | reverse complement strand
TCAATCAGTGCCTTAGAGGCCAGCATCAAGCTGTTTAATCGTTTTAGGTGAAGTTCTGGGCAGTATTGGTGTAAAGAATGTTGTAGGATATTGGCTTCGCGCATCTTGTTGTCCAAGTGTAGTTTTTGGCGAAACCATTTGATCATGCAACAAGATGCGCTTCCACCCTAATTTGATGATTTATTTGTAAATCATCAGGGGATTCTTCAGGACTTAACTTTGAGTCAACAGAACTTATAACATTTTCGTGGTATTCAGAACGGTTACCATGGTTAACTAACACGAAGAATTGATAATCTCCATCTCCGTTCAGACTTTTGAGTTTTTTCATATCCCCCGTCATGACAGCAGTAATTTCATCAATACTTAAACCATAAGCAAGCATTACCACCTGTGGATTCTGCTTATAATCTTCCATTAACTGCGCATCTTGGCCTAACTGGGTAAAAAAATCCGATAATGCAAACATGTTTTCTCCTTATTGTTAATAATGACTCAGTATCACACTTCAATTTAGCCCAAATCTTCGGGACCGATCCCTAACTTAGCCAAAATAGCATAGTTGTACTCCAGCTTTTTTGCTGGCGGAATTAACAACGTACTAATCGGCGTTAAGTGTGCTTGGGGTAAATTCGCTAAAGGTAAACGCTCGATACGCGGGGCTTGGATTGGCAAATTGGCCGCTTCGTAGATGACCACCTCATGGTCGAGGGGATACCATTGATTTAACTGCTCCACGAGGATCTGCAACCTATCACTCGAGGTATGAAATTGGGTTAGGGTATGTTCGCCCGCAATCGCGATTTGCCAGAGTAATAAGTGGGTGGTGGGATCTGGCACATGGTTGAAAAACATAAACTGGCTAGCTTCAAAGCTTTGATGCCCGGAGTTGCCAGGGTCAATCCCTAAGTCGGCCCACAGGCAAGCTTCGGCCGAAATCCCCGGCTCCATCTTGGCTGAAAACCCTTCTGCCTTGGCACGAGTGATAGCCATATGGGATACACAGGCAAACACGCCCGGATGACCATAGAGTGCACACACAGTTTTTTTACCCGCTCTCACCGCATCTAGAATGGCATTGACCATTTGCTCGTAGGTGTCTCGGCGATTTTTAACTTCACCATTTTGCGCATAAAACTGCTGCAAATTGATGACATTGGAGTTGAGCTTCGTCAACCAACGCTGCGAGAAACCGTCGGGTAAGAGTGAAAATACAATATCGGCATGTTCAATATAGCTGCGGCTTAATACGCTAATTTGCCCCGCGAGCTGTAACCCCGTACCCACACAAACGAGTGATCCCAATGGTCTCTCCTAAAAAGGCGATCTCGGCGGATTAATACATAAATTCAAGCGCTGAAATAACGCTCTCTAAAACCAATATCATCGCTAAGATCATCAAAACAAAAAACTTTCACAACTCTACCCACATTTAGCTAACAATGCCACAGCACAATACTGCATTTGGTAAAATTTTCTGACCTAATTACCGCCCTACACGGTACATATAAAACAAAAAGCGATACAGGTAACAATCCCCATAAATCAGTGTTCATTATAAAAAGCTTCACACACAGCGAACTAAAGCCAGCCGCTTAGGTCGAAAACTCACACAATTGCAACGATAAGCGCCGCAACGCCCAATTACCCTTGTCATAGGGGGGACTGCTTGGGTATGATGGCCGCCAGATTTTCAGAAGTAGCGCATACAATGATCAATAAAAAGCAAAGTCTTACCCTGCTGAGTGCCATTGCGCTCTCAGTTTCGCTCAGTGCCTGTAGCGTGTTTGATTGGCTGATCTATAAGCCCGATATTCCGCAAGGCAACTACATGGAGCCGCAACAGGTTGAAAAGTTGCGTATCGACATGACCAAAGAGCAGGCCGAATACATTCTTGGTCGCCCAGTACTGCGTGACAGCTTTGCCGATGACACTTGGTATTATGTGTACCACTATAAGAGTGGCCGTGATGCGAGCATTACCCACAAAGAACTGATCCTGCACTTTACTGGCAACAAATTAAGCTTAGTGAAGGGCGACTATGAATTAAGCCCAGAGTTTAATACGCCGCTTGAGCAAAGTAAGTTGCCGATGGTAAACACCGCAGAATCTGCGCCGCAGGTGCCAGCACAGCGCCCAGATGAAAAGCCATTAGTGAAAGAAAATCAAACCGAAGCGCAAGTTCAAAAGCCAATCAAGTAAGTACACTGGTTTAACACTTACCTTAAAAACAAAAAGCGCCCATGGCGCTTTTTTTGTGTGCTGGTGTTGCAGACAGATTAAGACACCCGTCCACCGGTCACTTTATTGGCACGACCTTCATCCTTGGCCTTATCGGCACGGCGACGGCGCACATCCTTAGGATCGGCAATCAACGGGCGATAAATCTCTACTCGCTGCCCAGGTAAAATCACTTGGTCATGCTTAATCACATTGCTAAACACCCCAAGCTTTACCGTTTCTAAATCAATCTCAGGGAAAAAACTCACCATATTGCTCTGACGCACTATGTCAATCGCGCTCGTGCCGGGCAATACGCTAACCGAAATCACCTTCTGCTGAGTCGGCAGCGCATAAATAACATCGACGACGAACTTATCTGCTTCATTTGTCACTGTAAATTACCTTAGCGCGGCTGGTAAATGCCGTCACCATTGACACCATAAGATCATTAAACACTTTACCAAAAGCCATATCGACCAATGAGCTGGAAAACTCGAAATTTAAATCGAACTCCACCTTACAGGCATCTTCAGTCAACTCGGTAAAACGCCACTGGCCGAATAAGTGTTTAAAAGGCCCATTTTCAAGTCTTAACTCGATACTCTTTCCCGGCACCACCTGATTGCGCGTGGTAAAGGTCTTACGGATCCCCGCCTTACTCACATCGACCGAGGCCACCATGGTTTTACCATCAAACTCAAGCACTTTACCGCCAACACAACCGGGTAAAAACTCTTTGTACGACTCAACATCATTGACTAAATCATACATTTGCATCGCACTAAAACGAACTAACACACTTCGAGAAATTTGCGGCATAAAGCTTGGCACTCTCAATCTAAGTAAACACGCTGTCTCAAGCGAACTCCGCGCGCCCTAATCTCTAGGGAAGCTAACAAAAATTGGTTTGGATTCTACCACGATACTTAAAAAACGCACCCCTCACATATCCCTATGATGACACCGCCAAAACCGTATAAAAAACCAGCAACAAACTAATGAAGGCTTGAAATAGCTCAAATAAACCCTTATATCCATTTCAAATTGATTCACCGTGCGTATAATGGCGCCACTATGGTAAAGAAAAACTCAAAAAAAGCCGCGCCTGCGACAATCGCACGTAATAAGCGCGCAACCTTCGAATACCGTTTCGAAGAAAAAATGGAAGCCGGCCTATCCCTCATGGGATGGGAAGTGAAGTCTATCCGCATGGGTAAAGTGAACCTATCGGACTGCTACGTCTTCCTGAAAAATGGCGAAGCCTTTATGCACGGCTGTACCATTATTCCGCTCAATACCGCCTCTACCCATGTGGTGTGCGACCCTATACGACTCAAAAAATTACTGTTAAGTCGTAAAGAGTTGGACAAATTAGCAGGTTTAGTGGAACGCCAAGGCTACTCGATTATCCCTATCTCAATGTACTGGCGTAAAGGGGCTTGGGTCAAAGTGGAAATCGGCCTAGGTAAAGGTAAAAAAGATCACGACAAGCGTGAAGATACTAAAGCGCGCGAATGGGAAGTCGAAAAAGCCCGCGTAATGAAAAAGGAAAAAACGCGCGGATAATGAACAAACGATTGAACTTGCAGCAAATGATACTAGGTTATCTTTACGCTACGAGTTACAATCAACTTTCTTGGGGGCGATTCTGGATTCGACAGGATTCACGAAACCCTGGGAGCATGCCGAGGGGCGGTTGGCCTCGTTAAAAGCCGCAAAGTTATAGTTGCAAACGACGATAACTACGCTCTAGCCGCTTAATGCCGCTAGCCATCTACCACACGCTTCGCACATGGGCAGTGGATTTGATGGTCATCTCACATCGTGCTAGCGAGGGAACCCTGTCCGGGGGTGAACCGCGAAACAGTACCGGACTCACCGTTTGGGATCCTGTCTTTCGGAGTTCAAACGGTTAAACAATAGAAAGACTAAGCATGTAGCGCCTTGGATGTAGGTTTTCTGGACGCGGGTTCAAGTCCCGCCGCCTCCACCACCTTCCTAAAGGACTGATTCCATTACGGTTTCAGTCCTTTTTTCTTTTCTGAGCCTGACACAACTGTGCTACAGGAGTGTGCTACATGGCTTCCCTTTTCCCGACTTATCTCTATCAACGAAATGCAGTCTGGTGGTATAGACAAAGGCTACCCAACAGGCGTATAAATGCGACATTGAGAGTTTCGCTTCGGACAGCCAACTTAATAGAGGCTAGGACGTTAGCGTTATTGCTCAATTGTTTCATTAGCAAGCAAACTATCTCTTTATCAGATAGTTATTTGAGAACACGACATAGTGCTGCCACCGAACATAAAGGTGGAGTTGACGGGCCTGAACCCCCTAATAAAGTCAGCTTTTGGTTGAATTACGAGACGTTTAACCAGTCAACACATGAGGAATCTCAAATGACGTCTTGTTATGAAACCCTGAAAAATCAAGCTAGAAAGATAATCCATCATTACCATCGTATGGAGCTGGCCGATTGGCAATCGAGCCCCAGAACCGAAGATGAATATGAAATATGGATAGATTTCTTACAACTATTCAAAAGTCAAACAACCGAAGCCGCAAGATTGAACGACCTACGTCAATCTCAACGGCTCGTTAACGACTATTTCGCTGATACTGAGCAGCCAGTTCTGCCCCCAGAACAACTCAATCAACTCACCCGTATGGTCTGTGACCGTATACCTGATATCTATTCGGCCATGCTAAAGCACCAACCCATTGATTTAGCAGAAGAACAAAAGCAGTCAACTGAAAAATCATCTTCAGATGTCTCAAAGGGAACTGAACCCGCGTCCATAAATTCCACCAATATAGTCCCACTAGGTCAGGCCATTGGGGAATACCTTAGCGAGAATCAAGCCAAAGGATGGAAAGTCAGGACGATAAATCAGTACCAGCACTCGCTAGTGGTTGCGAGCAGCTTTTTTGGTGATGTCGCAATCGGCACTCTCACCCGTGAACACGGCAGAGCATTAAGAGGGATTCTGCCCAAACTCATTAAAGGAAAGACTCAAGAAGATCTCCACAAGGATGGCATCAAAAACTGCACTACTGATACCGCCAGCATGCAAATCAGCTCTGTCACCGCCAATAACCATATGAATCGACTCAGGGAGTTTTTCCGCTGGAGTGAGTCAATGGGGTATATCAATCGAAATCCCTTGCCAGACGACAATATTCCCATGCCTAAGGTATCTAAGCAGGCCAAACGTAATCCGATCACAGACCAAGAAGCCAAGCAAATCTTTGCTCATCCCTTATTTGCTGAGCATAAAGGGATTAAGACAAGGAAAATCCAGCATGCAAGCCATTTCTGGCTGCCGCTTATTGCCGCTTATAGTGGCATGCGACTAGGTGAAATCTCGCAGCTTAGTGTAGGAAATATACGAAAGCTTGGGGAACATTGGTGCTTTATAGTCGAACAAAGCTCTGAAGATCATTACTTGAAAACGCCAAATGCCCAACGAGCCATACCAATTCATAACGAGCTGATAAGAATAGGATTTATCACTTTTGTTGATTATGTAAGAGCAAATGGAGGCGAACGCTTATTCACTAACATTCGTCTGCTACAAGGTAACTACAGCAACAAGCCTAGTGAATGGTTTATTAAGCAACTTAGGGATAATTTAGGATTACCTCTGCATGTTACCCCACATGCTTTTAGGCATTCAGTCAAAGACAAACTAAGCCGAGTTGAGGCAAATCCTGAAAACATTTCCCGCTTGCTAGGTCACGCTGGCGGTCAGTATGGTGGACTAGTCAGTACTGAAGTTTCGCATTTAGTTCCACTGATAAATGCTATCGACTACGGAGCCGCCACAGCACATATTCAGCCAATAGTGCCTGATGCTTTCCATTACTCTCCCGTGTCAACTCTTAGCGATGTGGAGGTGTAAGATGAATACTTTAAACGACTTACTGAAACTCTCAAGCTCAAAGTATGACAACACTCTTAATACAGCTAATGAGCTAGATAGTACCAATCAAAGACCTCTCAAGAATACTGCTTCGCTAGTTGTAGCACGAACTTTTACTCAGCATGGAGTAGTTGAAGCTCCGTTTGACAGAGAAGAATACCTTAGGAATCGGCAGGCCTTAATCGAAAACTCACGAACTAGGCGCCATTTCCGTGATACCAAATTAGCCGAACTGTTTCGAGGATATTGGTGCCGCCCTCCAGAACTAGAAAGTGTCCATAATTTAGATGAGCAGAAACGAATACTTCAAGAACATAACCAATATGAGCAACCGTTTCTCAACATGAGAAAGCTTTATCTACTGGTTCACGGCTCAAACAAACGCTATGCCCAATGGATAGGTAGAGCCATACGAGAAGCTATTAAGGATGGAGCGATATCAGAAAGGGGAGATGCCAGATGGTTAATGTGCGAAGATTCTAAAAATATCAATAAGTTACACGCTAAGCATGCGATGATATTACTCACCCATGGTCCGAATGCTATCTATAATCGTGACTTGCTAAGACAGCTCTCTGAATATACAGGGGTTCCCATACCGCCTGTTTGTAGAGCGAGAGCTGAACAACTGTTTGCAGTAAAGCTGAGAAAACTTATAGAAAGACTAGGAACAAGTATATGTGCTCGCTCCTGTGAACTAGAAGAACAAGCCCCAATCGAAAATTATCGTGTTGATTTTATAGTAAAAGTGCTAAATGAAGGGGAGGTTACCGATCAATTCATCCTTGAGTTTGACGAAGCTTATCATCAAACAGTGAGGCAACAGCGGAAAGACAAGCAACGAGACGCTCACCTACAACAACTTGGCTATAAGATTATAAGGGTGAAGGAGAGTGAAGCGGATAACTGGCTAAAAATAACTCGTTTACTCGACTACCCACTCCATGAACCAACAATACGCAGGGAGTGTATAGAGAATGCAACCTATATCCACCCGAGAACTAAAGAGCCTTATATTTCGGTGGATTCGATAGATAATTGGGACGCATTTGATCGAGCAGTTACCGCTAACTTAATCAAAGACACCAAGCAAAAGTTTGATCTGATCCAATACTTTTGGACACCACGCTAAGTGAGTAAAATGACTTAACGAGGTGAATATGACAACCCAAAAGACCCGCAAGACTCACACTGCTGAATTTAAAGCAGAAGCCCTTAAACTAGC
>NZ_LGYY01000162.1:0-7396 GCF_001308045.1 Shewanella sp. Sh95 | reverse complement strand
TTGGAGGTACTCAGGCGGCCTGATTATCAAATCACGGAGAAAGAATTGCTGGCGGCCTGGGTATTATTCGCCAATCAGTTGCTCAAATATGGCTATGCTATGGCTGATTTATGAGGGGATCCTTCAGGGCAATATGTCCATTAATATGGCTGAGTTTCATCAAGTCTTTTTTGAAGAAAGCCATGAGCATCTTGAAAGCATGGAGCAACTGCTTATTGCCCTCGATCTTCAGTCGCCAGATCCCGAGGAGTTAAATACTATTTTTCGAGCGGCGCACTCTATTAAGGGAGGCAGTGGTATTTTTGGCTTTACGGCGCTCACCAGTGTCACTCACGTAATGGAAAACCTACTCGATAAAGTGAGAAAGGGTACATTTGAGTTATCTTCCGGGGTCATTGATTTACTTTTGAAGACGGTTGACACGCTATCCCACATTCTTAGCTTGTATCGTGAAGATTCACCAATTGATTGGCAACAGGTTGAATTTGCTAAAAATCAATTAATTGCAGCATTAAATGGTGAGCCTTTTTCGATTACCCATTCTAACGAAACGTTCACTTCGCCAATTCAAACAGCAGTGCCACACACAGCAACGGTTTTACCCAAGGCCTGTGACGAGAATGATCTCGGCTTTGGTTTTTTTGAAGATGATGTCAAATTAACCTTAGCCATTGAAAATCAAGATTTTGGTTTTTTTGATGAAGCGTATATTGCGAAAGAAATTAGTATTGATGATTTAAGCAAAACGGTCACAAATAGTCAGCAACTTAGTACAGCGCCTGACGATGACTTAGGTTTTGGTTTCTTTGAGTCTTTAACAGCTGAAAGCATTGACAGTGAAATTGATGCTTTAGTGCAGATTAAAACTAATCCAGCACATCCCATCATTGAGCCAATTGCAGAGCCTATTAGTCATCATTCCGGTGCTAAAGTGCCTCGTTATACAGGCAAAGTCACGCAAACCGAAAAAACAGAACCCACAGATTTGGTTACTTCAAATGCATCAAATCAGCATGTGGCTTCTGCGGTCACATCACCACAAACAATTGTTGCGACTAAAAAAGTCAACACGACCACTCAAGATGCCACATTAAGAGTCGAAACCTCCAAAATCGATACCCTAGTCAATCTTGCGGGTGAATTGGTTATTACCCAGTCAATGTTGACCCTCATTGGTAATGAGCTGTCGGGTGAATTGGGTGAAAGGCTTAAGACTGCATTGGTCGAACTTGAGCGAAATACGCGGGAGATGCAAGAGGCTGTGATGTCGGTCCGAATGTTGCCAGTTTCCTTTGTATTCAACCGGTTTCATCGATTAGTCAGAGATTTATCAGAACAACTCGGCAAAAATGTCAATCTCGTGATCGAAGGTGGCAACACGGAAATCGACAAGGGCATGATTGAAAAGCTGGTCGATCCGCTCACGCATCTAGTACGCAATAGTTTAGACCATGGTATTGAAAAACCAGAAGTCAGGCGTGCGTTGGGTAAAGCTGAAACGGCCCAATTATCGCTTAAAGCAAGTCAGCGGGGGGGCAGTATTGTCATTGCAGTACATGATGATGGTGCTGGTTTACATCGCGAGAGGATCTTACAAAAAGCCCGAGAAAATAATATGCCAGTTGCGGATAACATGCCGGATAAACTGATTTGGCAACTGATTTTTACCGCCGGATTTTCGACCGCCAAGGAAATTACTGATGTTTCTGGCCGTGGTGTCGGGATGGATGTTGTTCGTCGAAATATTGAAGCACTAGGCGGACGAATCGATATCGATTCCGTGGCGGGTCATGGGGCTACCTTTGAAATTCAATTGCCACTGACCTTAGCCATTGTTGATGGGATGAGTGTGAGTGTGGGTAATCAAATCTATATTCTACCGCTAGTCCATATTATCGAATCAATACAACCCCATAATGAGCAGCTAACGTCCTTCGCTCACGAGCGTTTAATCCGAGTCAGGGAAGAATATTTACCCCTATTAAACCTGCATCAATTGATGGAAATCGATCCGTTTGCCAAGCGTCCCGAAGAGGGCATTGTGGTGCTCCTTGAAAGCAACAATAAACGTTTTGGATTGTTTGTTGATGCATTGGTTGGTCAGCAGCAGGTTGTGATTAAAAGTCTTGAAAAACATTATCGTCGGATCCCTGGCGTGTCTGGAGCCACCATTATGGGAGATGGTAGTGTCGCTTTAATTCTCGATGTGGAATCACTGGCCCAGCATATTAAGCATTAACTGAGGACATGCTAATGGAAAGTCGCACATTGCTCGGCCCTAAACCGGAATTTAGTGCCCATGATGAAGTAGAGTTTTTAAGTTTTGTGCTGGGTGAAGAACACTATGCATTGGACATTATGTCGGTAAAAGAAATAAGAGGTTACGAGCCTGTCACAAAAATTGCCAATGCGCCCAGTTTTATTAAAGGAGTGCTTAACCTGCGTGGTGATATCGTACCGATTGTCGATTTACGAATGAAATTTAATGTCGGAACAGCTACTTATGATGAGTTCACGATAGTGATTATGCTCAATGTTTGTGACCGAATTGTCGGCATCGTGGTCGATGCTGTTTCAGATGTCATTAAACTGGCGAGTGAAGCTATTTTACCCGCCCCGCAATTTGGCGCTGCCTTTGATAGTCGCTATCTCAAAGGTCTCGCAACCGTTGAAGAAAAAATGATTATTTTGGTCAATATTCAAGCTCTTATCAGCAGTGATGAGTTGGGGCTAATGGATACAAACAGTCTTTCTGAGCAGGAGTAAACACTATGGGTATCTTAGATATTTTCGGTAATACCGAAGAGCGCCAACGTCGAGATGAAGAGCGCCAACGTTATTTCCAATTGCTCGATAACAGTGGTAATAATTTCATGATTGCCGATAGTGAGCGCAATATCATTTACGCCAATAAAGCCGTACTGAATATGCTGTCAGAGGCTGAGGCTGATATCCGTAAACAGTTACCCCAGTTTTCCGTTGCCAAGATCGTTGGCAGTAATATCGATATCTTCCATGTTAATCCCGCTCATCAGCGCAATATGCTAGAAAGATTAACACAACCACATACGGCACAAATCAGCATTGGTAAGCGTACCTTTAAATTGATACTGACACCTATTATTTCCCGTGATAATAAGCATTTAGGGACTGGTGTTGAGTGGATTGACCGCACTGAAAGTATTGAAGCTGAACGGGCAACCCAACGCATATTAGAAGCGCTCAATAACACAAGCACCAATGTGATGATCGCCGATGCCAATCGAACCATTATTTATATGAACCGTTCAGTTGAAGCCATGTTACGCCGCTCTGAAAGTGAAATTCGCCAGGTTTTACCCCATTTCGCCGTGGATAAGATCATCGGTAGTTCTATGGATATCTTCCACCGTAATCCGGCGCATCAAGCGAGTCTGCTTGACAAGCTCGATCGTAAATATGAGTCGCAGATCAAAGTGGCGAGTTGTCATTTCCGTCTAACGGCAAGCCCGATTATTGCAAAGTCAGGTGAACGGTTAGGCACAGTTGTTGAGTGGCTCGACCGTACTGAAGAAGTACAAGTTGAACAAGAAATTGCTCGGATCGTTGGGGCAGCCGCTGCGGGAGACTTTACCCAACGTGTTGATAGTCAAAGTAAGCAGGGTTTTTTCTTAATGTTAGCGAATAGCCTCAATGCTTTGATTGAAACCTCTGATAGAGGATTACAAGATGTTGCTCGTGTGCTAATGGCCATGGCTGAAGGGGATTTGACCACGAGGATTTATAACGAGTATGAAGGCACCTTTAATGATTTAAAAAACTATTCAAACCAAACCGCTGAAAAGCTCTCTTACATGATAAGAGATATTCAAAAAGCAGCTGATACCATCAATACCGCATCTACTGAAATCGCTCAAGGCAATGCCGATCTGTCCAGTCGAACAGAGGAGCAAGCCTCGAGTCTCGAAGAAACTTCCGCCAGCATGGAAGAGTTAACGGGAACTGTAAAATTAAATGCTGATAATGCCAGCCAAGCCAATGCCTTAGCTTCAAAAGCTGCCGATGTGGCTGAAGATGGGGGAGAGCTTATCCAGCAAGTCGTGCAAACCATGGCGTCAATCAACGAATCCGCGCGCAAAATTGCCGATATTATTGGCGTGATCGATGGTATTGCCTTTCAAACCAATATATTGGCGCTCAATGCTGCGGTCGAGGCAGCCAGAGCCGGTGAGCAGGGGCGGGGGTTTGCGGTCGTGGCCTCAGAAGTGCGAAGCTTGGCTCAACGTTCTGCAAATGCAGCGAAAGACATTAAGGCATTAATCTCTGACTCGGTCAGTAAAATTGAGAGCGGCAATAGCCTCGTCGGAAAATCCGGCGATACCATGAAGGAAATTGTCATTGCAATCAAACGAGTGAACGACATTATGGCGGAAATAGCCTCCGCCTCTAATGAGCAAGCGATTGGTATCGATGAAATAGGCAAAGCCGTTGTGCAAATGGATGAAATGACGCAGCAAAATGCGGCGTTAGTCGAAGAAGCCGCTGCGGCTGCTGAAAGTATGCAATCTCAGGCGCAGCAACTTGCTGATAGTGTGGCAAATTTCAAAGTCGATGAGGAAACAAGCGTAATTGGCCGCACCTCTGAGCTTAAAAAAATAGCGACTAAAACCCCCTCATTAGCACGAGTGTCCACGAAACCTAAAGCAATGACGCCTAAGCCTAGGTTAAATAAAGTCGATCAAGATGAATGGGAAGACTTTTGATTGAGTGATCTCAGACCGCTAGGTAAGGAATATGCGTTTACATTGGCTCACTTTAAGGCGGTGAAGACCCTGCTGTATCAGTTCGCTGGTATAAAATTAGCCGACAGTAAAGACGCTATGGTGTATAGCCGATTAGTGAGGCGAATTAGGGCACTGAAGTTATCGGGATTTACGGCTTATTTAGAGTATTTACAAGCGAATGAATGCGAACACCAGGAATTTATTAATGCACTCACGACTAATCAAACCGCGTTCTTTCGTGAGCCGCATCATTTTGAGGTGTTAAAACGCTATTTACAGACTCATCCACACACAAAACGGATCTGGTGTGCTGCAAGTAGCACGGGTGAAGAACCTTATTCAATAGCTATGGTTGTCGCTGAGCATTTTGGTCGATTTAATACACCGATTGAGATAATAGCGTCAGATATTGACAGTGCCGTCTTAAAAAAAGCGCAGACGGGGATTTATCCGATAGAGCGTATTGAGACGGTGAGCGATGAGCGTAAAACGTTATTTTTTCAGCGGGGTAAAGGGGCGAAACTCGGTCAAGTCCGTGTGATCCCGGAATTAAAGCAAATGTTGCAGTTTACTCGAATCAACTTAGTCGATTCTTTTTGGTCGATTAAAACCCCCGTCGATATTATTTTTTGCCGAAATGTAATGATTTATTTCGATAAAGCAACTCAAGAAGCCATTTTAAAACATATGGTGCTGTCACTAACGGAAGAGGGATTATATATCGCGGGACATTCTGAAAATTTCAATATGTTTCCACAGATCCTCACCCCTGTAGGACAAACTACTTATCAGGCCGTAAAGGGAAAAACGAGTGCTAAGACCGAATATTGAATATCCTGCCCTAGGGCCAAATCGGTATTTTGATCACTTGTTTGATTGTGAAGCCGTGAAAATTATGCCGGGTGAATATTATGCCACTCGGGAAGGTAACTTAATTGTGACTGTATTAGGGTCGTGTATTGCCGTTTGCTTATATGATCTCGAACGGAAAATTGGTGGCATGAATCACTTTTTATTGCCCAGTTGCGATAATCATGGAAATGGTATTTTAGCTGAATCAGCGCGTTATGGTGTCTATGCGATGGAGTTGCTGATCAATGAGTTATTGAAATTAGGTGCAAGACGGCAGTTCATTGAAGCGAAGGTGTTTGGTGGTGGCAACATGCTATCAGGATTAACATTACACAATATTGGCGAGCGTAATGCTGAATTTGTGTTGAATTACTTGCAGATAGAGCAAATACCCGTCATCGCTGCGGACTTACTCGATATTTACCCGCGTAAAGTGTACTTCTTCCCGGAAACAGGATTAGTTAAAGTTAGAAAAATCAAGACGATGCATAATAGCACTATTATGGATAGGGAAAGTGAATACCGCTTACGGATTAAAAATCTTCCGAGTGGTGGGGATGTGGAACTCTTTGGTGAATAGCAGATGGCAATAAAGGTATTAGTGGTAGACGATTCAGCCTTAATCCGCAGTCTGTTGGGCAGGATGGTCGAGTCCGATCCTGAGTTGTGTCTCGTTGGCATGGCAGTCGATGCCTATATGGCCAAGGATATGGTGAATCAATTTCGGCCAGATGTGATTACCTTAGATATTGAAATGCCAAAGGTTGATGGACTCACTTTTTTAGATCGATTAATGAAGGCAAGACCAACAGCTGTCGTGATGATTTCTGCCTTAACCGAAGAGGGCGCAGATGCGACATTCAATGCACTAGCTCTGGGAGCTGTGGATTTTATTCCTAAGCCTAAGCTGGATTCACCTCAGGGATTTAATGAATATCAGGATTTAATCCTCGAAAAAATTAAGTCTGCGGCAAAGGCAAAGTTGCAAAGCCTGCCTGCACCGACCATAACGCTGAAACCCAGTTTAAAACCTGCCTTAAATCAACGTACTGTTAATACCCAGTTAGTGGCTATTGGAGCTTCCACTGGCGGGACCGAGGCTATTTTGCACCTTTTACAACAATTTCCTGCGGTTATGCCGCCAATCGTGATTACGCAACATATGCCTGCTGGATTTACCCGTACCTTTGCAGAACGACTAAACAAACTCACTCGTCTTAATGTAAAGCAAGCTGAGGAAGGGGAGCGGTTATTACCTTGTTATGCCTACATAGCACCAGGGGATCAGCACTTAGAAATCATCAAAGTCGGTGGGAGTTTTAAGGCAAAGCTTAGCCAAGGTGACAAAGTCAGTGGGCATAGACCATCAGTGGACGTGTTATTCCATTCATTGGCTCAATATGCGGGCGCGAATGCGACAGCTGTGATCCTAACTGGTATGGGTAAAGATGGGGCCGATGGGATGGAAGCGATAGATAAGCAAGGTGGCAAAACCTTTGCCCAAGGAGAGCAGAGTTGTGTGGTATTTGGTATGCCTAAAGAGGCGATCAAACGCGGTGCGATTCATCATATAGTAGAATTGCCTCAATTAGGGGATAAACTGCTCCAGTATTTGGCATCATTAAAACGAGACTAGGTCATGCTGATTTTTACCCTAAATAGCTGTTCCAAATAGTAGATCAAAGGAAGGGAACTCAGTCCTGTTTGAGCGATCTGATCTATCGCCAAACAAACCCACCACTCGCCGAGGACTGAGAATGGCCATCTTACCACCACTTTGT
>NZ_LGYY01000222.1:0-7676 GCF_001308045.1 Shewanella sp. Sh95 | reverse complement strand
CTTTACCTGTGAGGCTTTTACCTGATTGCAGATCTTTAAGGGCTTGTTCGAAGTTAAAAGGTTGGGTCATGTGTCATTCCTGTTTTTGAATATTTTACTGAAATGACACAGAATTATGAACACTACCTCAAAAAACTAACAAAGCATTTGAGAGTGATTCTCCACGCTTCGCATTTTTCATTCCATCGTTGGTTTTTATGTTTACAGTGGTATGGTTTAGTTAAGCGGTAGCGTTGCCCACACCTTAATACGGCGTTAATCCATAGAAATTTTTATCCGAAATTACCTGATACAGCCGACTTCCCTGACACGCTTTTGTCCCAAAGCGAGTCAGTATCTTCTTTAAGATCGGCATCCGAAATGACAGTTGAAACCAACACAAATTCAACTGTCTCTTGAAGAGTTCTTCTGGCGAAACAACTCATTGCGATAATATTTTCGCTCTAAATTAACTGTTGGAATAAATCCTGAACAGTTAACTGTATTAACTAGAGCTTGTGACTATTCCAGGGGGATGCTCGGGGTTGTGATATCAGCTTTTAGCACTAAGACAATCAAGAAAATAACGCCCAATAACGGGAATAATCCCAGTATCGCGCCTAGCATCCCTGTGAGCTTAGGATTTGTCGTTTTTTTGCGACCGAGTGAATAACTCAATATGCCGAAAAACATCATGCTAGCGAAGAGCAACAGCAAAATCAGCAAGAACATTGACACAATAAATTCCTTTTTAATTCATATGTTAGAGCTGGATAATATAGAGTGAGTTAATGCTAAGTCAATCTTATTCATAAGGATTGAACGCATGGCGGTAAGCAATAGGTGAGTTTCATCTATTGCTGAGCGAATCCTAAACGCCCGTAAAACAGAGAGTATCGAATAAGATCTTGATGGCGATCTAGCTAGCCATGCTACATAAACCAACATTGAGGCCCGCCTTCAGCATGTGATGTTCCCAGCATTTTACGAATTTCAGAGTGTAAATGTAATGAGAATTGTTATCAATTGTGTGTATTGATAATTATTTTCAATTAAAATGCATCTCTCAAACAACAATGATGGGGAATCATGATGCAAAAAACGCTGTTAGCTACACTCATTGCGAGTTTTTTATTCGCACCAAGCACCTACGCAAGTGAAGACAAGTCCGCGACTAATATTGAGGTCATCAGTATCAAGGGAAGTCGTTTAGATAAGGCCGCAACGGCAACAGGGTTACCTTTAACTCTGCGGGAAACGCCACAATCCGTTACCATTATTGATCAAGAGTTTATTCAAAGTTTCTCACTTAATAGTGTTGCGGACTTAATGTTTTTAACCCCTGGCATTTATGCTCAAAAAGCTGAAACCAACCGCTATTTCTTTAGCTCTCGTGGTAATCCGATTACTAATTTCCAGTTTGATGGTGTGCCCGTTAACTATTCGAGTTTCTTTAATGACGCCTCAACTGACACTATATTATTTGACCGCGTCGAAGTGGTCCGTGGAGCAACGGGACTCTTAACAGGAGCGGGCGAACCATCGGCGGCAATTAACCTTATCCGCAAACGTCCTAAAGCGACACCTGGCGGCTATGTCAGCGCAAAAGTCGGTTCATGGGATAGCTACCGCGTTGAAGGCGATGCCTCTGTTGATGTGACGGACAGTGGTGCTGTGCAGGCTCGTTTTGCCGCTGCCTATGAGAAATCAGATAGTTACATTAATCTTGCCGAAGATGAAAACCTCCAAATTTATGGTGTTGTAACGGCAAAACTCAGTGACAGTACCTTATTTACCCTAGGTGCCGATTACAGTGACCGAGATCCAAAAGGCTCAACTTGGGGTGGTCTGCCGCTATTTTATGCTGATGGCAGTTTGGCCAATGATCTCCCTCGCTCGACCACAACGGCTGCCTCTTGGTCGAGTTGGCAACGGAATGGCGCGAATGTCTTTGCCACGCTTGAACATGATTTTGATAATAATTGGGACCTTAAATTTGACGTCGAACATCGTGAAGATGAGATGGACGGACACTTGCTGTATCTCTATGGCGCACCGGATAAAACGACAGGGTTAGGAATGGGGGCATCGGCGATGATCTATCAATCGACCCGTAAACAAGATGCAGCACGACTATTTGCCTCAGGGCCATTTGAGCTCTTTGGCCGCGAGCATAAATTGACTGCGGGTTTATTGTATTCTAAGCAAGACACAACCGCAGATTCCTATTACCCATTGAATAGCATAAGTATTGGTAACTTCTTCGAATGGGATGGCTCAGTTGCCGAACCTAATTATCCGTCGACGCCAATCTATCAAGAAGGTGAGGAAATTCAAAAAGGGGCCTATCTCGCGACCCAAATTAATTTACATGATCAATGGATGTTGTTACTGGGTGGCCGCATTAGCCAATATAAGTTTGAATCAAACGCGGCGGCTGACTACAACAATAGCGATGTTTTTACGCCCTACGCGGGCCTTATATACAACCTGAACGATAGCATCTCGATTTACACCAGTTATACCGAAATTTTCCAGCCACAGGATGCAAAAGACGCGAACAATAAGCGATTAGATCCCATGACCGGAAATAATATAGAACTGGGTGCGAAAGGGGATTTCTTCGATGAGAAACTGACCGCCAGTATTGCCGTATTTAAAGTGCAAAAGGAAAATGTGGCAGAACGTGACCCAAATTATCCCACACCTCTACCAGATGGTAGCTATCCAATGCGTGGAGTGGACGGAACCAGTAACCAAGGTTATGAAGTTGAGTTAAACGGTAGACCAGTAGAAGATTGGGATCTGTTTTTCAGCTATACCCATAGTACATCGGAAGATCAAGACGGGGCAGCCTTTAGCACTCATCTACCGAAGGATCTGATTCGTTTATCCTCGCTTTATCACTTTGATGGTGCACTCGCGGATCTGACAGTCGGTGGTAACTTAAGCTGGCAGAGTAAAATTTACAAAGATGACGCAGGTCCCAATGGCGAGCGTTCCGAGCAAGATAGCTATTATCTAGTCAATCTGATGACAAGCTATCAACTGACAGACGATGCTAAAGTTCAACTAAATATCAATAACTTATTTGATAAAAAATATTACTCCAGCATTGATTTTTACAACCAAGGTTTCTTCGGTGAACCACGGAATATTGAGTTAAACCTAAGCTATAACTTTTAAATAATCATTCCTGTAAGTTAGAGCTGTAAATGCCGTGTCTATTACGACACGGGATTCACATAACTAGGTGGTCGTAAGGTTCAACATTCGCTGAAAATAACCACTTTGCTTTGTTGGTTTGCCCGATCCTTGCAGAGATAATCGATATCCGCGACTTAGTTTAAATGTTCTTAATCAAACCGGGCGCTTGGCCTTATCTCCAATTCATTGCTTCCATGCCTTTATTACATATCACTTGTATGCCAATCAGCGATTAGTAACCGACGGCTTCGCTACCTGAATGACGGGGATCGGTGGCGCCAAATATCCCTTGGTCTGTCACCATAATGGATTGAGTGCTACCCATGGCTGATTGCACTTTCACCTTATGGCCTTTGGCTTCGAGTAATGAAATGGTATCGCGGTTCAGGCTGGTTTCGACCCGCAGTTCATCGGGGAGCCACTGGTGATGTACCCGCGCAGCATTGCTGGCTTCGGCAATGTTTAAGCCGTGGTCAATTACGTTCATAATGATTTGCAGCGTGGTGGTAATGATGCGTGAACCGCCTGGGCTGCCCGTTACTAAGAAGGGTTTGCCGTCTTTCATCACTATGGTGGGGCTCATTGAACTTAATGGACGTTTATTACCTTCCACCGCGTTGGCATCGCCACCCACTAAGCCATAACCGTTAGGGGTGCCTGGTTTTGCGGAAAAATCATCCATTTCGTTATTGAGTAAAATCCCCGTGCCTTTGGCGACTAAGCCCGAGCCGTAGCTGAAGTTTAAGGTGTAAGTGTTGGACACCGCATTACCCCATTTATCGACCACCGAGAAGTGCGTGGTTTGGTCACTCTCATAGGGCGCTAGATTACCGGGTTTGATTTCTTCGCTTGGCGTTGTTTTGTTCAGGGCAATTTGGCTGGCAATTTTTTGGGCGTAGTCCTTATCCGTTAGTTGTTTGACGGGCACTTTATAAAAATCGGGATCGCCTAAGTATTCGCTGCGATCGGCGTAGGCATGCTTCATGGTTTCAGCCATCACATGGATAGTTTGCGCCGTATTGTGACCGAATTTATCGATAGGGAATTGCTGCAACACATTAAGCATTTCAATAATATGCACACCACCTGAAGATGGCGGTGGCATCGAAACCACCTCATATCCTCGGTATTGACCACGAACGGGTTCACGCTCAACAGCTTTGTAGTGTTTTAGATCTTCTAAGGTCATGATACCGCCAGCTTCTTGCACGGCCTTAACCAGCTTTTCTGCGGTTTCACCTTCGTAGAACCCTTTGGTGCCTTTCTCGGCGATGAGTTGCAGGGAGTGGGCGAGTTCTGGCTGCTTTAAAATATCATCCACTTGGAAGTCGCTACCGTCGGCCTTATAGAAGATGGCTGCTGTGCTTGGCCATTGACTCATGCGGCGCTTTAAGCCTGCAAGGGATACCGCCAAATCTGGGCTAACGCTAATCCCTTCCTGTGCCATTTTGATGGCGGGCGCTGTGACCTGTGCCATGGTCATCGTGCCATATTTTTCAAGGGCTAAACTCATGCCCATTACGGTGCCAGGTACACCGACAGCAAGGCCATGTTCACGGCTTAATTTAGTCACCGCATCGCCATTCTCATCGAGGAAAATGTCTTTTTTCGCCTTTGATGGCGCCATTTCCCGATAATCGATAGCGATAGTTTTATTTTCTTTGGCCAGATGAACGAGCATAAAGCCACCGCCGCCAATATTGCCAGCACGGGGTAAGGTAACCGCTAAACTGAATGCCACCGCCACCGCAGCATCGACGGCATTACCGCCTTGTTTCAAGATTTCAACCCCTGTGCGACTGGCCAAGGTTTCTTGGCTGGCGACCATGCCATGTTTTGCCCATACGGGTTGTGCCGTGGCCATTTGGCTGAAAATCGAAGGCTCTTCAGCATGGAGAGTGGGCGAAGACAATAAAGGCAGTGCCATGGCGATGGCGAGAATTAGAGGTCTAAAAGGTACTGCGCGGCGCATATTCAATCCTGAATTTATTTTCATTATGACTATGCAATGTGCCGAGAATTAGGCTTAATTGCAACCTTGGATCTTGGCTTAGTGTGTTTAACGGATAAGAATTCAACTCATGAGACAACTGATTTTGGCCTTTGCCAGCGCGGTGCAGAGTATTGACGCCGATAATTGGGATAGCTTGATGGGGAGGGATAATCCCTTTGTCCGACATGCCTATTTACTGAGCTTAGAGCAAAGTTTATCGGCCTGCGCCGCCACGGGGTGGCGTCCACATCATCTGTGTGTTTTCGACGCCACCGGCAGTGAATTTGCACAAGAATTAGCGCCTGATACTGTAATCATTAGTCCAAAAGATGCCGCAGATTTTATGGCTTTACCGCTGCTGGTATTGATGCCGCTTTATCAAAAATCCCACTCCTATGGCGAATATGTGTTTGATTGGGCATGGGCGCAGGCCTATGAGCGTCATGGTCTTGAATATTATCCTAAATTATTAAATGCCATACCGTTTACCCCAGTGCAAGGGCGGCGGATGGGGCTGTCGCCTACGCTTTTGGCAGAGGAGGCGCAGCAGCTAAGTCTTGCCGTATTGTCTTGTTTAAATGGGCAATTAGCGAATGCGGATGCGGATACGCCTATGTCCTCTTGGCATAGTTTATTTGTCTCGTCTTCGCAGCAAGCACTATTTACTGAGGCATCGAATCACACCGCCCTTCGGCGTCTAAGCACTCAGTTTCATTGGTATAACCGTGGCTATAAAGATTTTGCAGCCTTTTTAGCGGCGCTCACCTCCCGTAAGCGCAAAAATATCCTTAAGGAGCGCGCCCAATTACAGCCCTATGGTTTGCAATATGAGTTTGTTGCGGGAGCGGAGATTAGCAGTCAGCAATGGCAGCATTTTATTGAATGTTATCAACTAACCTACCTTAAACGATCCGGCCATCGCGGCTACTTAACTCCGACATTTTTTAACATGATCGCCGAGCGTTTAGCCGAGCAGATTATGCTGTTGGTGGTAAGTGATGCAAAAGGGCAGATGATTGCGGGCGCGCTGTATTTTACGGGCCGCAACGAGCAAGGGCAGACGTGCCTGTTTGGCCGTTACTGGGGCAGTATTGTCGAGCTTGAGGGATTGCACTTTGAGGCCTGTTATTATCAGGGCATCGAATATTGCATCGCCCATAACATTGGTCTATTTGATGCAGGCGCGCAGGGCGAACATAAAGTACTGCGAGGGTTCGAGCCTGTGGCGCTCTATTCCTACCACAATATTGCCCATCCTGAATTTAAGCGGGCGATTGCGCATTTTACCGATGAGGAAGCTGCGCAAATGGAAGTGTATATGCAGCAGATGCGTGAGGTATTGCCCTATAAAAAAGGCCAATAGCCACCATAAACGTAAAACATCGCGTCAACAAATCCGTTGGCGCGACGCGAATGATGCTATACAAAAAGTGATGTGCTAAGCACATATGACTCAAGACGGCATGTTTGATTAGCTCATCGCTAACCAGATCCCAACACCAATCATTAGGCTGCCGGCGATACGATTTAGCCAACGAATGTTATCGCCGCGACTTAAAAAGATCCGCAAACTTTTGCCACCACTAGCGTAGGCCAACATAGAAGTAAACTCTGTCACCATAATAATACTCAGTAGAGCAAGGAGTTGCGGCGCGACTTCGCGCTCGGCATTAATAAAGGGCGGCAGGAGCGACACCATAAACGCCCAACCCTTAGGGTTGGCAATGGCGGTAATAAAGCCCTGTGAAATTAAGGTAAAGTTACTGGCTCTTGGATTAGTGTCATCATCGCTGAGCATCGCCATCTTGCCTCGAGCACGCCACATCTGCACACCGATATAGCCTAAGTAAATGCCGCCAACCCATTTAAACACCTGAAAAACCTCAGGATAATTAAGCATGATGCTAGCTACGCCCATGACTGCCGCTGTAGCGACCAAGGCAACTCCTACAAGCTCGCCGAGCATCATCCACAGGGTGCGGCGCACACCAATGCTCATCCCGAGTGTCATGGCGAGTGTCATACACATACCCGGGGTGATAGAAACAAAAAAGAACGTCGGAATAAAAACAGCGAGTAAGGCAAAGTCTGGCATGGTCTAAGCGGTCTATATGAAATTAACTTGAACGCTAGTGTAATGAAAATGCTTAAGTTAGCCAACGTAGACAGGATGATGTTTCTTTTTCTATGGCTGAATGGGGTTACTTACCGCTAACTCTCTGTTTCGAATGTGGGGGAGTGAACCATCAGGATGATTGCCAAGAGCTAGTCGTCCAATTTACAAAAAGAACGGTTATGGCTTGTTTAAATAGGATTTCCTGTAAACAAGTCTCTTGTAATCGTATCGTTTAAAGATGAGCAGGCTATGCTCTGAAGGATCCCCTCATAAATCAGCCATAGCATAGCCATATTTGAGCAACTGATTGGCGAATAATACCCAGGCCGCCAGCAATTCTTTCTCCGTGATTTGATAATCAGGCCGCCTGAGTACCTCCAA